>CAZKDZ010000001.1:0-4193 GCA_964551635.1 uncultured bacterium
GTCAACCGGCGACGCCTGGGCAAGGTCCAGGGCCTTACCCTCTGGAATGCCCTCGGCGACGTCGAGCAGAATCAGTTCGCGGGCGAGCTCCCGCTCGGCGATATGCTGCGCGGCGGTCGCTCCCACGTTGCCGGCGCCAACCACTGAGATCTTCAATGCCGGGCTACTCCGCCGAGGGGTAGATGCTGACCTTCTTTCGGTGCTTGTTCATATTCTGGAAGGTCACGATGCCGTCGACCAGGGCAAAAAGCGAATCGTCTTTGGCGCGCCTTACCATGTCTCCCGGATGGATCCGCGTGCCTCGCTGCCGGACAATGATACTGCCCGCGGTGACAAACTCACCGCCGAAGACTTTGACGCCCAGGCGCTGTCCGCGGCTGTCGCGGCCGTTACGGGAACTTCCGACCCCTTTTTTGTGGGCCATACGGATACCCTCCTAGCCTGCCTCGTCAGGATCGTCAAACGTCCCGATGTCGCGACAGGAAATGGTTTAAGCCGAGATGCCGTCGATCCGGAGTTCCGTATAGGGCTGCCGGTGGCCGTTCTTCCGCCGGTAGCCCTTTCGGCGTTTCATTTTAAAGATCGTGATTTTGTCGTGCTTTCCGTGTCCCAGGACGCTGGCCTCGACGGCAGCCCCATCCACCTTCGGCCTGCCGATGCTGGTTTCGCCGTCTTTGGATACCAGCAGCACGTGATCCAGCGTGAGTGATTCTCCGGCTTCGGCCTTCAGGCGGGAAACGCGAATGCGATCTCCTTCCTGAACCTTGACCTGTTGACCGGCGATTTCCACAACGGCGTACATGAAGAAAACCTCCGTAATTCGATTTGGCGCATCGGGCCGTTTCAAGCGCGAAACGGGCCGTTTCAAGCGCGAAACGGGCCGAAAACGGTAACAAAGACGGGAGGTTTTGTCAAGTTTTAAATTTGTCCGTAATGTCCAGGTTACGCTTCCGGGAAACCATCCGGTACCCGTCAACGGAAAGGTCCGGGTCATTCTCCACGTTCAGCCAGACCCGAGTGGACCGCCGCAGTCTCTTGAGACGTTCGCGCCGGTTTTCGAGGATGAAATCACCCACCGTGGGGTTGACGTGTACGGTAAGCCTCCGTTCCACCGATGCGGCCCTGGACCGCTTGAGCCACCGCTCGATGCGGGCGAGCGTGGACTCCCGGCTGGGTACGCGCCCGCTGCCGTGGCAGTCGGGACAGGTCTCGCTGAAGGTGAACATAAGGCTCGGCCGTACCCGCTGCCTCGTCATCTCCATCAGGCCGAACTCGCTGATTTCCGAGAATCGGGGCCTGGACCGGTCCCTGCGTACGGCCTGCCGGAATTCATTTTCGACCTTCTTGCGGTTCTGGGCGATGGCCATGTCGATGAAATCGATCACGATGATGCCCCCGATATCGCGCAGGCGAAGCTGGCGCGCGATTTCTCGGGCGGCCTCCAGGTTGATTTTCAGTACGTTCTCTTCCTGGTTCGAACGGCCCACGAAGCGGCCGCTGTTCACGTCGATGGCAAACAGGGCCTCGGTGTGGTCAAGTACCAGGTATCCGCCTCCCTTCAGCCAGACCTTGCGGTCGGAGCATTTCTCGATTTCTTTCTCGACACCGAATGCGTCGAAGACAGGCGTGCTGTCTCTATGGTATTCTACGCGTTCCCGGAGATGAGGCGAAGTCGATTTAAGATATGCCAGTATCTTCTTGTATTCCTGCTTTGCGTCAACCACCAGACGGTCCACGTCGTCGGTAAACAGGTCGCGTATGAGACTCGACGTCATGCCCATTTCTTTGTGCAATATGCTGGCCGGCTCGGCGATCCTGTACTGTTTCTGAATGCGCGACCAGGCGTTCATCAACTGCTTCAGGTCCCGCATCATCTCCCGGTCGCCCTTGCCGGAGGCTTCGGTCCGCACGATGATGCCGTATCCTTCGGGGCGTATGTCTCGCCCGAGATCCTTCAGCCTCCTTTTCTCGGGTATGTTGGTGATCTTCCGGGAAACGCCCACCTTCTCCCCGTTGGGCACCAGCACCATGAACCGGCCCGGCAGGGAGGGTACCGCCGTAACCCTGGGGCCCTTCGTGCCAATGGGCTCTTTCTTGACCTGAACGAGGACCTCCTGGCCCTTCTGGATGAGTTCCTCTATGGGGATGACCGATTTGCCGTTGACGTGGGTTCGCGCGTCGATTTCCTCGAGGGTTTCATCGTTCAGTCCCACCATCGAACCTGGCGATCCGGGCATGTCCGAAGCGTGCAGAAAGGCGCTTTTTTCAAGTCCGATATCCACGAATGCGGCCTGCATTCCGGGAAGCACCGCGGAAACGGTTCCCTTGTAGATATCGCCCACCATGCGCTCGTTCTCGGCGCATTCGACGAGTATTTCCACCAGCTTTCCATCTTCCAGAACGGCGATTCTTGAATCGTGCGACCCAACGTTGATTACGATTTCGTTCTTCACTCTTACCTGACCCTTCGTCGCTTAGAAGCTGTTTTAGATTGCCCGGTGAGATACCGAGCGCGAGAGAAAAAGTGGCGGTCAAGGCGGTCGAAGCCGCCAACATTTATGTATACGGGTGGCTTTGGCCAACGCCGACCGGCGCTTTTGCAGCCGCGCGAATGCCTCTGGGGACTCTAAGACAGCTTCTTATAAACATCTTATATTACTATATGTTACACAAATGTAACAAAAACACGTACTGTACACAAGGAGATTGTTGCGGCGCAGTGACATATGCATGTCATCCGTGGGTTCGACCTGCGTATCGATACCCTTACTTCTCAACGACCCGGCTGGGAAAGATCGTGATCTCCTCGACGATCGCGCGGCCGGGCAACTGTGCGACCATCAGCGCGGCGGCGGCGACGTCTTCAGGCGCGAGCGCGGCCGCCCGCTTTTCGTCGGAGACGGGGTTGGGGCGAAGATCCAGGATGGGCGTGTCGACCTCTCCGGGAAAGATGCAGCACGCCCGGATACCGGTCTCACGGAACTCCGCGTTGATGGACTGGTTCAGGGCGGCCATTCCGAACTTGGACGCGCAATAGGCAACGCCCGCGATCATGCCGGACCGTTTGCCGGCCATGGAAGAGATATTGATGACCAGTCCGTCGCCCTGTTTCTCCATGTGCGGCATAGCGGCACGGAACGCGTTGAAGGCGCCCGTGAGATTGATGTCGACCACACGGTCCCAGTCCTCGTCGGATATGTCTCTGAGGCCGCGCTGCAGGGTGTTGATGCCCGCGTTGTTCACCAGGATGTCGATACGCCCGAAGTGCTCGACGGTCCGGTCCGAGAGGGCTTTGACAGAGTCTCTGCAGGTGACGTCGGCCGGTACGCACAGCGTCTCTGTCCGTGAATTGCGCGCTGATCCGGCGGTTTCTTCCAGCACGTCTGCGCGGCGTCCGGCGAGGACGCAATTCATGCCTGCATTGCTGAAGGCAACGGCGATGGCGCGGCCGATGCCCGTGCCCGCGCCCGTGATAATGGCGGTTTTGACGCGTGTATCCGTCATGAGATGTCCGGCTCCGGAAATGACTCTGGATAAAGTTTCGACAACAAAAACGGGGTCGGAATCGGCTTCGTGTTCCGGCCCGCCTCGGTTCTGCTGGTCTGTCACAAGAATGGGTAGGTGATGCGGAACCCCTGTTTTTCGGTACTTTCCGACGTAGATAATGTAGGCATTCCCAGTGGTAATGTCAAATGACGGCCCCGGAAGAACGACGTTGGCGTTGAACAGGTTGGGAAATTCCATTTGGAAGTGACATTTGTGCGGGGTTTGTATATATTTAGCAGTCCGTTGATAAAGTCGCTCTGCAGGCGAGGCTGAGCCATTGTGGTCGAAGACAAGGCGCGCGACCGAGTCCCATCCCTCGATTCGGCGAGGGAGCGCAACGTAGTATTTCGACCGCAAGGGCCGGCCGCAGCCCGGATGGACTTTTTCAACGGGCTGCCAGGTCCGTTGTTACACATTAGTTGGGGACCAGCGATGGACATGATCACCATGGACGAGGCGATTGACCTCGTCCTGAGGCATACGTCGCCGATCGACAGGACAAACGCCGGCCTGATGGACGCCCTGGGGTGTACGCTCGCGGAAGATGTGCGATCGGACATCGACATGCCGCCGTTCGACAAAGCGACGATGGACGGCTACGCGGTGGTCGGCGAGGACGTCGCTGACGCAGGCCCCGAAAGTCCCGC
>CAZKDZ010000002.1:0-4181 GCA_964551635.1 uncultured bacterium
CGCCACCCAGGTCAACTGGAGAACCCGATTTCCAAAGATCGTAATCCCTTCTCCGAAGTACCGGGACTCCAGCCTGCTGATCCGCGTGACCTGGCCGGTTTCCAGTACGACCTCGCGTAGTGAAGACCTCCCGTAAAGCCCGGTTCCCTCGTACAGAAAGCCCCGTTCATAAACGAGCCCCTGGGTAAACGCGCCGTGATCGTGGGGAAAGGCGTTTATTACGCGGTACGAGTACGACCGCGGTTTCCAGGCCGCGCTTGAGTCCTCGTGCGATGCCGCTCGACGGTCCCGCGATGCAGGTTGAGCCGCAACCTGAACCGTCACGAGCCCCACCGTCAGAACCGACGCGACGCTTAAGGCGATGGCAATTCCTGGCAGATAGCGAAGGCCCGGAGAGCGCAGGAAGCACAAATGCTGGGCTCCCCTCATGGACTGTAAGGTCATTTCCCTCCGTCTTTCTTTCTATTTTCATTTCGCCGAAAGCCGACGTCTGATTGCTGCTCGTACTCAAGAGGCAACGCAGATTTCCACTGCGACACCCTTCGAGAGTACTCCCGGAGCAGAGCGCGCGGTTCCGTTCCGCAACGAAGATGGTTGTTCTTCTGTGGCTGGCAGGGCAATGGATCCAGTCCATCCCGTGCGGGTATTCGCGCAATGCCTGTGGCAGGCCCCGCGCCCAGCGGCGACTTTTGGTTCCTTTTGGTCGCTTCAAAAGGAACACGCCGTAGGCAGGGAATTTGGGGAAAAGGGGGTTTGAATCTGGTAATTCCCGGTGTTCGTTCCTTTATTCGTCCAACAAAACAGCCGTGCCCCCAACCCGCTGAGTTCACGGCCGCGTCGCATTCCAATTGGGCTGCGTTCAATCTTTCCCGACCGCCTTCTGAAGCGCTGACGGATCGCCCTCGATCCACGCCTCTCCGTCCGTCCACACTTCCTTCTTCCAGATAGGCACGGTTTCCTTCAGCCGGTCGATTGCGTAATGACAGGCTTCCAGGGCCGCTTTGCGGTGCGGCGCGGAAATCGCGATCAGCACGCTGGTCTCGCCAATCTCCAGTCGCCCTACGCGGTGCAGCATGCCCACCCGGTCCACCTCCCACCTCGCCTTCACCTCCCGGCCGATCTCTTCCATTTTCTTTTCGGCCATTTCCCTGTAGGCATCGTACACCAGATAGCTGGTCCTGCGGCCCATCGAATGGTCTCGCACCACGCCCGCGAATGTCGCCACCGCGCCATCCGAATCTCTCAGCACGGCGTCGTGCAGCGCGTCGGCCGAAATAGACCCCTCCTGGATGCGGTAAAGATCACCGGACATGCGGTCTCTTCTCCTTCGATTCGGCTTTTGCGACGCAGTCCGCGTGCGCGCCCCCGCTAACCGGCGGGATAAATGCCACCTCGTCCCCGTCTCCGAGCCGCCGGGTACGATCCACGTACGCCTGGTTGACCGAAATCATCAGGCTGGCTTCCATTTCCCGCAGTCGGGGGTGTTCCTGGGCCAACCGCGCCAGCAGGTCGGTGACGCGGGCGCGCTCGGGCAGCGATATCAATACCTCATGAGTCCCGACCAGATCCCTGCACGATGCAAAAAACAGGACCTTGACCTCCATGTTCCGTCTCCAAACCGCTGTTCGGAAAGGCCGGCGCCAAAGGGGTTGTTTCGTCAACGCACCCGCCTGAGCCTGGAATTTTCCGTCACCCCCGGCCTCCGCCCCCGCTTCGCCACGGGCCGCCGTCCAACGACCTTGATATCGGACGTGAAGTCAATGGGCGAGGCGCCGCTGATTGCGCTGCCCACGCCGAATCCGTCCACCGCGGACCCTGCCGCTACGAACTCCCGGATGCGCTCCGGCGTCATTCCCCCGCTCACGTAGATCTCCACCTCCCGATGCCCCTCGCGATCCAGCCCGGTTCGAACCCGGCTCACGAGATCGGGCGTCACGCCGCCCAGTTCAGAGGGTGTGTCCAGACGCACGCCCTGCAGCCGTCCAACCATCTCACGTGCCAGCCGCACGCTCTCCTCCGCTTCGTCCATAAATGTATCCACCAGCACGAGCCGCCGGATCGATTCCGGCATGTGCCGGTCGAAGGCCCTGGCCGCCGTCAGGGTGTCACCCATAATCAACATCAGCGCATGCGGCATCGTGCCCGTCGGATCGCGGCCGGCCACCTGCGCACCCGCCGGGGTGGCGCAGCCTGAACACCCGCCAACGAAGGCCGAATATTCCATTGAGTCCGAAATCGCCGGATGGACGTGCCGCGCGCCAAAACTGATCACCGGAATACCCTTTGCAGCCTCAACGCACTCCCGCGCCGCGGTCGCCCAGCCGCTCTTCTGCGCAAGCGTACCGAGATAGGCGGTCTCGTAGATGCCATAGCTGCTGTAACGCGCCCGTATTCGGAGAACAACTTCCTTTCGGGTCATCGACTGGCCCTCGCCCAGCGCCCAGACGGACGCATCATCAGGCAAGACTTCAGCCAGATTTTCGACGACTTCGGTCATCCCGCAAAGCGTACCGTCCCCGTTTGGAAACACCTCCATCGTAACAACCGGATCGATCCCCTCCCGCGACAGCACCTCGCGGGTGTTCAAGAAGTAGAGATCGGCCCGGTTCTCGTCAAAAAAGGCCGCGTCAGGCAGCATTGGCTGATCCAATCGAAGTGTCTGCCGCGGAAGCGAGACCAGGCGACCACGGGTCCCGCAACGCTGCGCCGCATCGTTACTTTCTTCTTTCCTTAGAAGCCATCTTAAGGCGTTCCCTCATCGCCTCCACGTAGGACCCCGGCACGTCCACGGTCCCGATGATCGGGTCCCCCCTGCCGTCGCCATGGCAATCGGACCCGCCGGTGCACAGGAGGTTGTTCTCGGCGGCAAGTTTTGAATATCTGGCGACCTGCGCGGCATTGTGCTTGGTGTGCCGCACCTCGATACCGTCCAGCCCGGCGGATACCATGCCCGGAATCAGGTCGTCCCGTCGATACAGCCCGGGATGCGCAAGACTCGCCAGCCCGCCCGCGGCCCTGATCACCTGGATGGCCCGGGACGGCGACTGCGAATATTTGGCGACATAGGCCGGCTTCGAATATCCCAGGTATTTGTGGAACGCTTCGTCGACCGAAAAAACCAGGCCTTCTTCCACCATCACATCGGCGATGTGGGGACGTCCTATCGCGCCGGGTCCCGCCCTGGCCAGCACCTGCTCAAGAGGCACGCGCAGGCCCAGACGATTCAGCTTTCTCACGATTCGTTCCGCCCGCTGCGACCTGGCCTGTCGAAACGTGTCGAGCCACGAGATCAGATCCGGGTGATCCGTGTCGATGAAGTACCCCAGAATGTGTACGTCGGTGCCTTCGCTGCTGGCGCTCAACTCCGTACCCGCGATCACTTCGACACCCAGCCGCGCGCCTTCCTCCTGCGCCTCCGATACGCCCCCGGTCGAGTCGTGATCCGTGAGACTGATCACGCTGAGTCCGGCTTCGGCAGCACGGCGAACCACTTCCCTGGGCGTGAATGTCCCATCGGAGTTCGTCGAGTGCAGATGCAGATCGATACGCTGGTTCAAGGCCCGGCTTTCGAATTGTCCGCGGGGACCGGATCCACATAGATCAGCCCGCGCTTCTGGCGGCTGCCTTCCCGTTTCAACGCGACGAGTTGGCTGCGCAGAAGGTTCCGTTTGATTGCGCTGAAATGGTCCGTCACCAGAACGCCGTTCAGGTGATCCACCTCGTGCTGAATCGCGCGTGCGGCAATATCCGACATCATCCCGCTAAAGGCGTTGCCGTCCCGGTCAAGGGCGTCAACCCGGACCTGCGCCCCGCGGTTGACGTCTCCCACAATCCCCGGCAGGCTCAGGCACCCCTCTTCACCGACGACCTCGCCCTCAGCCCGGCTCAGCTCCGGGTTGATCAACGCCGTTGCTTCGGCCTCAGGATCGCCCGGACTGACGTCCAGAACCACTACACGCAGGCTTACGCCCACCTGCGGCGCCGCCAGCCCGATCCCCTCTGCGACGTACATGGTTTCGAACATATCGTCCACGAGGGCACGCACATCTTCCGTAACCGCTTCAACCGGCCGCGCTTTCCTTCTGAGTGTCGGGCAGCCGAATTTCTTGATTTCGAGCAGAGCCACTGTTCAGGTCCCGAAGGCTTAGCAGCCCGTTGAAAAAGTCCATCCGGGCTACGGC
>CAZKDZ010000003.1:0-22185 GCA_964551635.1 uncultured bacterium
AGCGCGGATGCCCTTCCGATACGGGATCGCGTCTCTCGTCGCCGTTCCCCATCTGTTCGTCCGGGCGACCGCGGAAATAAATGGACGCCGGGAGGTCGGAATCGCCGCGGACGGGCTGCCTCCCAAATGGTTTACCAAGAACCCCGAGGCATCGTTCGAAGACGACCTCGAAGAAATGCTGGCGGTCATCCGGCAGGCCCGCCGGCTGTCCCTGGCGGCGGACCCGGCGGAATCAGTATATGGTATCTGGCGGGAAATCTACAGCCGTCAGGAGGAATGGGCGGCATCCACGCCGTACCCGCCGTTGCTGTGGGGCTTCGGCGTGAGCCTTGTGGAGCGAGCGCTTATCGACGCATTCTGCCGGGCGACCGGCGCCGCGTTCGAAGCTTCGCTGCGAGAGAATGGTTTCGGCCTTCGGATGGGAGAGATTCACCCCGTTCTGGAGGGAATCGAACCCGGGTCGCTGCTGCCCGAACGCGCGAGCAGGTCGATCCTGGCGCGCCATACCGTGGGACTGACCGATCCGCTGACTGACGCGGAGATCCCGGCGGACGAACGCGTGGACGACGGACTGCCGCAATCCCTCGAAGCCAGCATTCAGGCGTACGGCCTGACCCATCTGAAAATCAAGCTGTGCGGCGATTCGGATCAGGACGCGGAGCGGTTGAGGGACATCGCGGGACTGATGGAACGACATTCGGGTTCCGGCTATGCGTTCACTCTGGACGGGAACGAGCAGTACACCGAAATCGATCCGTTCCGCGCGCTATGGGAATCGATCGCGGCGGAGCCGTCGCTCGGCGGGTTCATGGGACGGCTGTTGTTCGTGGAGCAACCGCTGAGGCGGGACGTCGCCCTCGGCGCGGCTGTGGGCCGGGCGCTTCGCGACTGGCCGGACCGTCCTCCGATGATTATCGACGAGTCCGACGGAACGCTGACCAGCGCGGCGGAGGCGCTGGAACTGGGTTACGAAGGAACCAGTCACAAGAATTGCAAGGGGATCTTCAAAGGCGTTGCCAGCGCCTGCCTCATCGCGGACAGACGAAAGAGGGACCCCGGCCGGAAATACGTTCTGAGCAGCGAGGACCTCGGGAACGTCGGCCCGGTCGCGCTGCTGCAGGACCTGGCGGTGGCCGCGAGCCTCGGGGTGGGGCATACTGAGCGCAACGGTCATCACTATTTCACGGGGTTGAGCATGTATCCCCGGGACGTGCAGGCGCAGGCTCTCCGGCATCACGGCGCATTGTACCGCCGTCACGAATCCGGGTTTCCAACGCTGGACGTGCGGGGAGGCCGGCTGGATATCGGCAGCGTCGTCGCCGCGCCTTTCGGTTACGGGTTCGATCTGGACACCACGCGGTTCACTCCGCTGGAAGACTGGTCGGCGGCATCGCTGGATCTTTGAGTATCGTCTGCCAAAGCGCGTCGTATGCAATTCCGGGGCCGCGCCGGATCGAGGCCGTTCGGCAACCCTGGCTGCAGTGACTCCGGTTCTCCTTTTTCCGGGAGGAAGATTGGAACAGATCGACTGGAATGCAGTCCGTGAGGAGGTGACGGGATATCTTCAGGATCTGATCCGCCTGGACACGACCAATCCTCCAGGTAACGAGATACTCGCCGCGCAGTACCTTGCCGGCGTGTTGCAAAGCGAGGGTTTCGATCCGCGGGTTACCGAGTCAGAGCCGGGGCGGGGAAACGTGACGGCGCGGCTGTCCGGGGGCGGCGAGCCGCTGTTATTGCTGGGACATACCGACGTGGTCGCGGCCGAACCCGACCGGTGGCGGCATCCGCCGTTCGGCGGGCAGGTTCACAACGGGTACGTCTGGGGACGCGGCGCGCTGGATATGAAAAACATGGTCGCGGCGGAGCTGATGGTGTTTCTGCTGTTGAAGCGGCAACGGATCCGTCTGAAACGTGACGTGATATTCGCAGCCACGGCGGATGAAGAGGCTGGCAAGGGGGACCACGGTGTCGGCTGGCTGCTGGACAACCATCCGGAGCAGGTGGACGCGCCGTTTGTGCTGACGGAGGGCGGCGGCGCGGAATTCCGCGTGGGCGATGCCAGGTTCTATACCTGCCAGACCGGGCAGAAGGGGATCTGCAGATTCCGGATGACGGCCGGCGGGCAGCCCGGGCACGGTTCCAGGCCGCACCGTGAAAACGCAGTGGTGAGGCTGTCGGAAGCGGTCGCCGCGCTGGGCCGGGCCGAGTTGCCAATGCATCCCTCACGGACCATCAGGGAGTTTCTGGAGCGTATCGCTGAAACGCAGGATGCCTGCACGGCAGACCGGCTGCGTCGCGTCCCGGAGCCCGCACACAGCGAGGAGGCGCTTGAATCGCTTCCGCTGGCGTCCGATATCGTGTCGAATCTGCGTGCATCGCTGCGAAATACCGCTTCCGTAACCATGCTGGAAGCCGGACAGAAGATCAACGTGATTCCCGCCGGGGCCACCGCGTGGGTGGACGGCAGGCTGGCGCCCGGACAGACGGATGCGAGTTTCTTTCAGGAGATACGTCCGCTCATCGGTGACGACGTCCGAATCGACGTGGACCAGTACAGCCCCCCATTGGAAGCCGGGACCGACTCGCCGCTGTACCGGACGATCGTGGAGGCGATGGCGGATCACGATCCTGGCGCGCGCGTCGTACCGTCGCAATCCACCGGGGGCACGGATGCCAAACACATCTGCCCGCGCCGGCCGTCGACGCAGGTGTACGGTTTCATGCCGTACCGAGGTGCCCCTGGAGAAGAGGAATGGCAGCTGATCCACGGACACGACGAGCGCACCTCCGTGGTGAACCTGGTATTCGCTACGCGCGTACTCTTCGATATCGTGTGTCGCTTTTGCGTCAAAGGACGTTTCGCTGGAGTCCGATCGGAGGGATTCTGATGCGGGTGCTGGTAACGGACTATGCGTGGGCCGATCTCGACGTGGAACGAAATGTCCTTGAGGACGTCGGGGTTGAGCTTGTGGCCGCCCCGGATGGCGGCGAAGAGACCCTGGCGCGGCTGGCCGTCGGCGCCAGCGGAATCATGACCTGCTGGGCCCAGACCACCCGGCGGGTCATTCAGGCCGCGCTGCCGGATCTGAAGGTAGTTACGCGTTACGGCGTGGGGTTGGACAATATAGACGTGGCCTTCGCAACCGCACAGAAGATTCCCGTGGCGTACGTGCCGGACTATTGTATGACGGACGTTGCGGAGCACGCGATGGCGCTGTTGCTGGCGCTTTCGCGAAAGGTGGCCGGATTCGACCGTTCGGTTCGCGGGGACGCCTGGGATATACAGGCCTGCCAGCCGCTGAATCGCCTGACCGGGCGGACGCTGGGGCTTATCGGTTTTGGACGGATCGCCCGCGAGGTCGCGGTCCGCGCGGCGCCGTTCGGGCTTCGCGTCGTTGCAACGGCGCCGTCGCTGACGCCCGGAACCGTCGCCGCCGGCGGCGTCGAGGCCGTGACACTGGATGTGTTACTGGACGCGTCGGACTACGTTTCGATCCATTGTCCTTCCACGGAAGCAACGCGGGGACTCATCGACGCGGACGCGTTGCGCAGGATGAAGCCCACGGCCTGCCTGATCAATACGTCGCGAGGCGATATCGTGGGCGAGACCGCGCTGGCCGATGCGCTGGACGCGGGCGAGATCGCGGGGGCCGCACTGGACGTCCGTGTGGAGGAGCCGCCGGGCAACGGCGACAGGCTTATCGGAATGCCCCAGGTGATCCATACGCCCCACGCGGCGTTCTATTCGGCGGAATCCCTGATCGAACTGCGGGAACGCGCTGCCAAGGAAACCCGCAGGGTGCTGCGGGGAGAGGATCCGGATAACCTGGTGAATCCGGAATACCGGCGGGAGGGCGGGTGAGGTGATGTCGGAGAGACCCAATATCCTTGTACTGATGTGCGACCAGCTGCGGCGCGACGCGCTGTCGATCCACGGCGACGTGAACCTGCAGACGCCGCATATCGACGCGCTCGCGACGCGGGGCGTCCGATTTTCAAACGCCTGTTCGACCTATCCGATCTGCGTACCGTTCCGCTTTACGTTCATGACGGGAGAGTACGCCCACAGCCGAAAGGTCCCCGGTATCGAGTACCGGATGTCGCCCACCGAATATACGTTGGCCGACGCGTTCAACGAGGCGGGGTACGAAACGGTCTACGTGGGGAAGTGGCACCTGGACGGCGGCCACGGAAGAATGGGTTCCGCGCTGGAATGCGGGCGAACCCCGGTGCCCCGGGCGTATCAGGGCCGCTGGGAGAAGTGGCTCGGATTCGAACTCAGAAACGCGCCTTTCGACACCTATTATTTTGTAGACGACGATCCGACGCCCAGGCCCATCGAAGGCTATCAGACCGATGGGTTGTACGATATCGGAATGAAATACCTTGCGGAGCAAAGGGATCGCACCAGGCCGTTCTGTATGGTCATTTCGGTTGAACCCCCGCACGACCCGTTCGAGGCGCCGCAGGAGATTCAGGCGTCGTGGGAAGCCAGGGAGATCGAGCTGCCGCCCAATTTCGAGGCCACCGACGCCGCGCGCGCCGAGGCAATCGTGCTGGATCGCAAGCGGTATTACGCGATGGTGGAGAACCTGGATGACAACGTCAGGCGGATGACGGAATTTCTGAAGGGGCAGGGTCTGGCGGACAATACCGTTGTCCTGTTTGTCTCCGACCACGGTGAACTCGGCGGCAGCCACGGACTGAAAGGGAAGCAGTGGCCGTACGAGGAATCCGTGGGCATTCCCGCGTTTGTCCACGACCCCCGCTTCCCCGGAAATGCGGGCGCCGCCGTCGAGGATCCGATCTGCACGGAGGACTTGTTTCCCACGTTACTGGGTCTGGCGGGGCTGACCCCCGGCGAACATCTGCCGGGCACGGACCTGTCCCCGCTGATTCGGGGTGAGATCGAGTCGCTGGATCGGGAGGGTGTACTGCTGGAGTTCGTGGCGGAACTCCGCAAGGGAATGGCGTTCAACCGGTGGGTGTGGCGCGGGTTTCGCAGCCGGCGGTACAAATATACCGTGCGGGGAGATAAAATGGGCGCCGGCGCATGGCAGTTTTTCGATCTGGAAACCGATCCGTACGAACAGCGCAATTTGATCGATCACCCCGACTTCCAGGACGAAATTGCCCGGCACCACAGGCTTCTCAGGGATCGGCTGATTGAGACCGGCGACCATTTCGTGTTGCTGCCGGCATTCGGCTGCGATGGCGTGAACATGTGGCAATAACGTCTGGAATCGGATTCCCGGCGTGTATTTGAGGACGTACTATTCACGGTGGAACCAGTCGCGGAAGCCGGGTCCGTAAGGGGGGTGGGCCACACCCTTCTCGGTGACGATTGCCGTGACCAGACGCGCGGGCGTGACGTCGAATGCCGGGTTGTAGACGTTGACGCCCCCTGGCGCGGTCTGCCTGCCCATCCCGCGGGTGATTTCTTCCGGTTTCCGCTCTTCGATGGGAATTTCCTCGCCGCGAGGCAGGGACATATCGATGGTGGAGAGAGGGGCGGCAACGTAGAAGGGCACGTTATGCTCACGTGCCAGAATGGCCAGCCCGTAGGTGCCGATCTTGTTGGCAACGTCGCCGTTGGCCGCAATGCGGTCGGCGCCTACGATGACGCTGTCGATGTTCTTCTGCCGCAGGACCGAGGCCGCCATGCTGTCGCAGATCACCGTGACGTCGACGCCGCTTTGCCGGAGTTCCCACGCGGTGAGCCGCGACCCCTGCAGCAGGGGGCGGGTTTCATCGGCGAATACGGCGACCTGTTTCCCGGCTTCAACGGCTGCATAGATCACGGCCAGCGCCGTACCGTAATCCGCGGTGGCCAGGGCGCCCGCGTTGCAATGGGTGAGTACGGTGGCGTTGCGGTTGAGCAGTTCGGCGCCGTTCTTCCCGATCCGCCTGCAGACACTCCTGTCTTCCTCGAAGATCTCCTGTGCTTCCTCCAGCAGCCGGTCCCGGATCCGAGCGGGATGCCGATCGGCGACTTCGTTGAGCCGTCTGCCCATCCGATCCAGCGCCCAGAACAGGTTCACGGCCGTGGGCCGGGTGCGGGCCAGTCTCTCGATTGCCCTCCTTGTACCTGAAACCACGTCAGACCCCGAGGCCAGGGCTTCCCGTGCGCCGATAACGACGCCGTATGCCGCGGCCACGCCAATTGCAGGAGCGCCCCGGACCCTGAGACTCTCGATGGCTTCGGCAACGGTTTCGACGTCTTTGCAGTCGATCCGGACGTAGCGTTCGGGCAGAAGAGTCTGATCGATCAGCCGGAGGGTGTTGTCTTCCCAGGCGATGGTTGGAACGGGCATCGCTCCTCGCCTCTCTCTCTTTTCTCACTTCTCTCCGCTCTCTCCTCGCTTCCGTTCCTGCGACGCAGGGTGGTCAGGAAAGTTCCGCGGGACGATCAATGGAGGATGTCTCGGCGAGTGTGGGATCTTCTTCGATTCGCTCGGACGGGGCGTCTCCCCAGAGGCGCTCGAGGCGGTAGAACGCCCGCGCCTTCGGCTGGAAGATGTGCACGACCACGTCGATGTAGTCGAACAGAACCCAGGTGCGCGATTCCAGTCCCTCGATATGCCACGGCCGGTAGCCCGCTGCTTTCGTGCCTTCCTGGAGCGCGTCCGAAAGGGCCCTGACGTGCACGTCCGAATTGCCGGTACAGATGAGAAAGTAGTCCGCGACGTCGGAGACCGTGCGCAGATCGATCAGAAGCAGGTCTTCGCCCTTGCGGGAATGAAGGCACTCGATGCAGAGATCCAGTATTTCGCGAAGCTGATTGGACAATGCGGTTCCGTTCCGTGGATGAACGACACAATATCGCCCGGGGTGGCGCTTCGGGGGCTACTGTCACTGCCCTTCGAGGTCTATGATACCGAGGCGATCGTAGTCCCGGCCTATGATGACCGCGACCTGTTCGATGCGATAGGGGTCATGTACGATCTGTTGTATGTGCGTCCGAAGTCCCATCGCACCGGCCACTCTGCGGGCGTTATCAAGATTTCCGGTCCGGTCTATGACGATGGTTTCGGGATAGTTGAAGCTATCGGCGTTTTTCCACGTCATCACGTCGAAACCCGCTTCCCGAAGGTAACGCCCCACCTTTTCCGCGACCCCGGCAACGCCGCAGCCATTGAGTACTTCGATGCGGATTGTCCGTAACGTATCGGGTTCGGGGTATTCGGAATGTTCCCGCTTCGCATCGGCGGAAGTTTCCGCCCTTGGCTCGGAGGCGGGTTCGGGCTTTGACACGGCTGAAGGGGGTTCTGTCGGCAGCCGTCGCTGGATGTCGAAGACGGCGAATCCTGCAAAGATCAACGCCGCTACGGCAAGCAAGACGATCTTCCGTAACATCTGCTATCAGTCCGTTGGAAAAGTCGCTCTGCAGGCGAGGCCGAGCCATTGTGGCCGAAGACAAGGCGCGCAACCGAGTCCCATCCCTCGATTCGGCGAGGGCGCGCAACGCAGTATTTCGACCGCAATGGCCGGCCGCAGCCCGGATGGACTTTTTCAACGGGCTGTTGTACCCGAAAAGCGGAACGGGACACTGTCCGGGCAGTGTCCCGTATCAAAGTATGACCTGGAGACGACGCTCAATAACGATATCGGCGGCCGGACCGATAATAGGGCGAGTTACTCAATTGGATTTCGATCTGGATGTTTTCCCTGGGCTGGTAGAACATCCCGACATAGGGAATGACAAGCCTCGTGCTGTTTCCCATGGAGGACCCGAAGGCAGAGTTGCCCTGAAGCACGTGTTCGAGTCCGACCTGCGCCTCGAACAACAGGGGCTTTTCCGTATTTGCGCGGTAACTGATGGTATTCAGATAGTACTGGCTTGCGCCGCCGAAGGCCCCGGAACGGAAGTTGAAACCGACCGTATTTCTGAATGAAAGCCTGCCGGAGTCGAACAGGCCCTTGAACTTCTCACCCAGTCCGAGAGGTTTGGGCGAAAAATCGATGGTTTTCAGAGTGGGAAGTTTCACGGGCTGAGGTTGGGGCAGCGGTTCAGCCGAAACCGAAGCAACCGCAAGCAACGAAATGGCGAGTGAAAACACGAGCATTCTCATTGGGTCTTCCTCCTGCATTCCCGGCCTGTAATGCCGTATCCGGTAACCGTGAGCAAAGAATACGACAATAAAATTGGCTTGTCAAGGGCTATTGACGTAAATCTCGATACCACCTGTTTGACGTCTGTCGGTCGAAAAGCGTTCCATATTACAGTCCGTTGGAAAAGTCGCTCTGCTGGCGAGGCACGGTTTCCCGTCCCGGAAATATGTCGCCATTCATCCGCCGATTCATCCCGTCTCGGCTTCCGCCATTCGTCCCGAACGACCCGACGGGTTCGCGTTCGCACGTCCGAATGTCCGCTGCCGCGTGTCTATGCCTCTTCCATCAATTCCACGAACCGGTCGAAGAGGTATTCGGCATCGTGGGGGCCCGCGGACGCTTCCGGGTGATATTGTACGCAGAAGATGGGGAGGTGTTTGTGTCTCAAGCCTTCCAGGGTGTTGTCATTCAGGTTGATATGGGTGACTTCCACCTCGCGGCGGTCCAGCGAGTCCGCGTCGACGGCGAACCCGTGATTCTGGGAGGTTATTTCCACTTTGCCCGTATCCAGTTCCTTGACGGGCTGGTTGGCGCCCCGATGCCCGAATTTCAGCTTGTACGTCCGCCCGCCGAAAGCCAGACCCAGCAGCTGATGACCGAGGCATATGCCGAAGGTCGGTCGGACGCGCATGAGCTGCCGGATGTTCTCCACGGCGCCGGTAAGCGGCTCGGGGTCGCCCGGTCCGTTTGACAGGAAGATTCCGTGCGGGTCGATTTCCAGCAGCTGTTCCGCCGGCGAGTCGGCCGGAAACACGGTGACGTCGCAGCCGCGGCTGACGAGGTACCGAAGGATGTTCCGCTTGACGCCGAAGTCGTAGACGGCGACGCGGAAACGAGGGTTTTCCGGGAGCGTTTCCGTCTGTCCGTTCTCATAATTGAACAGGCCTTCGGTCCAGCGGTAGGGTTCGCTGCAACCGGCCGTGCGCGCAAGGTCCCGACCCGCCATACCCGGCGACTTCCTGGCCTTGTCGACCAGGCTGCCGCGGTCCACGTCCAGGGTGGACAGGACGCTCTTCATGGCGCCTTCGTTGCGAATTCGCCGCGTCAGCGCCCGGGTATCGATCCCCTGTATACCCAGGATGCCAAACCGTTTCAGGTAGTCTCCGAGAGATTCGCACGAACGCCAGTTGCTTGGCAGTTCGCAGTATTCCCTGACCACGAATCCTTCCACCTGGGGCCGCGCGGACTCCACGTCGTTCGGATTGACGCCGTAGTTTCCGATAAGGGGATACGTCATCGCCACGATCTGGCCTTTGTAGGACGGATCGGTGAGGATCTCCTGGTACCCGGTGATGCTGGTGTTGAAGACGACCTCCCCCACGCATTCACCGGACGCGCCGAAGGACTCTCCCTCGTAGCAGGTGCCGTCTTCCAGGGCAAGGATGGCTTTCATGGATGTGAGTCGCTCCTCAGAGGCGCCGGCATACAGGCTTGCCTGATGGCTTCCGGCCTCTTGTCACGTATGGATCCGGCGTTACGCGGCTCGTGCCGCCCGGTCTCCGTCGTCACCCGTGGCGTGGGTCACGCGACCGCCAAGGACCGTGAGAATGGCCCTGCCGGTCAGCGTGTGCCCGTGAAAGGGCGTGTTTCTGGACCTGGAGCGGAATTTGTGGGCGTCGACGACCCAGACAAGCGAAGGATCGATCACTGACACATCCCCCGGCGCTCCGGGAGTCAGTGTGCCGCCGGGTATATCCAGGATCCGCGCGGGAGCCGCAGTAAGCATCCGGATCACTTCGGATGTTGAAATAATGCCGGGTTCGACAAGATGCGTGAAAAAGGTCCCCACGGCGGTTTCCAGCCCCAGGATTCCGTTGGGCGCTTCTGGAAAGCGCTGGAGTTTTTCCGTAACCGTGTGCGGCGCGTGGTCCGTGGCGAGTGCGTCAATGGTGCCGTCGGCGAGTCCCTCGAGCAGGGAATCGCGATCGTCGGCCGTACGCAGGGGAGGGCTCATCTTGCCCTGCGTACCGTAAACGCGCACGTCTTCGTCCGTGAGTGCGATGTGGTGCGGCGTGGCTTCGCAGGTAACGCGAAGGCCCTCGGCTTTTGCGCGTCGGACCAGGTCCACGGCGCGCCGAACGCTGATATGGAGGATATGCAGGCGTCCGCCAACCGAGCGCAGCAGGTTGATGTCCCGCTCGACCATGGCCGCCTCGCCTTCGGCCGGCATGCCCTTGATGTCCAGTTCGCGAGAGACAACGCCTTCGTGCATGTGCCCGCCCCCTGTGAGCGCAAATACCTCGGTGTGCGGGCAGACCGGAAATCCGTGGCGCTCCGACAGGCGCAGGAGATCGCGCATGACGGTTTCGGACTCAATCGGCAGACCGTCGTCCGAGAGTCCGACGGCGCCGGCGTCCAGAAGGGCATCGACGTCGGTGAGTTCCTCACCCTTCATTCCTATCGTCGCACAGGCGATCGGATAGACGCGCGCATCCGCCTTTCGGGCCTTGTTCAGAACGTACTCGACGGTTGCGGGGCAATCGGTTGGCGGCTCGGTGTTCGGCAGGCAGGCGACCGCGGTAAACCCGCCGGAAGCCGCGGCCCGGCAGCCGGATTCCAGGGTTTCCTTTTCGGGAAATCCGGGGTCCCGCAGGTGGACGTGCATGTCGATGAGTCCGGGGACGACGAGCTTTCCGGTGACGTCGGTGATATGAGCGCCGGCGGGGGGTTCGATTCCAGGGGCGATACGGTCGATAAGCCCGTCGCGGATCAGAAGGTCCGCGGAAGCGTCGACCGCGTTGGCGGGATCGACGATTCGTCCGTTCTGGAGGAGAATTGGCGTGGCCGGGCTCATTGGACGACGGAGATGAGGTATGGGAAATTTTGAATGCAAAGTTACCGGCGGGGGCCGTTTCTGTCAAGCTGATTCCTGTTGAGAAAGGTGTATTCCGCGTCTCGCTGCTTGCCGTTTCGCAGGACGGTGCGTATCTTTGTCGAAAATATGCGTCGCAATTGAATGGAGGCCTCCCATGGTTACAGTATTTCTGATTACGCCGGTATTTATCGCGGTGCTGCTGGGTCCCGCGTCGGCCATGGCGTCGGAGCGTAAGAGTCCGATACTCCCGTTTCGTACGATGCCCGTACCCGAAGATCTGGAGATTTCGCCCGAAGAGGACCGGGGATTCCTGGAGGAAGTGCTGAACAGCATCTTTCCGGACGGCACCGACGGATTGACCGGCGAACAGAAGGGGATCGCGATACTGCGTTACGCGTCGTCCGCGCTCGAACTGAAGAACAACGGCGGGACCGCCACGAAGATAATAAAGGAGGGCCATGCGATCTGCGGCGGGCTTTCGCATGTACACCGGGTTCTCTGCCGGATGGTGGGGCTGCCATCCCGGTATATCGGCGCGTTCAATCTCCGTCCGATCATGGGCAGCCATGCCATCAGCGAGGTGTACTACAACGGCAAATGGCATCTGCTGGACCCCACTTTCGGTCTGTTCTTCTATTCGGAGAAAACGTATGACGGCACCGGGGAAGTTGCGTCATTCCACGATCTTGTGATGGCGCCGGACCGTTGGACGGCGTTCAAGGTGGTGGAACGGCCGTGGATCGGCCGGTACGACGAAACGGTCCGGTCTCACGGGGTTACGGCCGTCGAGGCGGACTATCTGAAGGACAGGTACAGGACGCCGATCCTGGACCTCTACCGGAAATACCTCGCGGAGACGTTCCCGATCGCCTATGGACACAGCGACCCGGTATCCTTTCCGGTAGATGCGGACCTGTCGGCACAGGAAGAGATGCGGATTGGCGAGGCGGACGGGAACTCCAGCGACGTGCTGGGGATGGTGACGAACGGGTCCGCGTACGTGGGCGGTCACTACCTCGGCGGCACGTATCCGCCGGGCTTCCATACCTGGTCCATCAGGACGCCTGGGCCTTGTCGTTTGCGAATCGAGTATTTCAGTACGCAGGACGACCCGCCCGGCCTCAAGCCCGCTCCGTTGAAGGCGGCGCGAATTGTCTCCGTTCACACGGACGGGAAAAGGGTCGTTCTCGACCTTATGGCATTGGGGCCCGAGGTGATCGTTTCGGTCTATTGCCCGGAAGGCACGTTCTCAGTGGATGCGGCCCGGGCGTCGCTCGTGCGCTGAGCCGGCGCGGCCACTACAGGATGCCGTAGGCGAAATCCACCCATAGAGGAGTCGCAAGATGATGAAGATTCTGCGCGAGAAACGTCCCCGGCTCTACCACCCGGCCGACGATCCGCAGTACAGGTTCAAACCGCCGGAGGACGAGTCGCGGGTACGTATTCTGGGAAATATCCTTGCGGACTGCGAGGAATACCATCCCCAGCGTCCGTGGAAACGAATCCCCGAACGGCCTGACAGCCCGCACCCGTACCACCAGCTGTACCTCACGTTCTATACGGGCATGCACGCAACTGCGCTTATGGAGAACTACGCGTTCGCGTGGCGGCTCACCGGAGACCCGCGCTGGCTTAAGCGCGCGAGAGACTGGATGGGGGCGGCCGCGGCATGGGAACACAGCGATCGCGTGGAGGAGCATTTCTATACGGCGAACCGGTACATGCAGGCGTTTGCGCTCTCGCTGGACCTGCTGGATGATATTCTGGAGGACGACGAGAAAGAACGGGCGACCGCGTGCCTCGTCCGGTTGATGGAACGCTGGTGGCCCGACGTGGAACGCTCAAGGCATTCGTCCGACGGACGGCACCACGCCGTGGTCGACAACGGGCATTTCGGCGTGGCGGCGCTGCATCTGCTGGGAACCCATCCCGATGCGGAAGCGTGGGTGGCTGCCGTGATGGACCGGTTTCATAGCGGGGTGATGCCCCATGGCTGCGGGCGGGACGGTGAGCCCGGCGACGGCGCTTCTTTCTGGCCGTGGGAGAATCTCTGGATGCTTCACTTCGCCGACGCGCTGAAAAACGTGACCGGGGAGGATCTCTACAAGGCATTCCCGAAGCGCCTGGAACGACCCTTGAAGTGGTTCCGTTACCACCTGGCGCCGCCGAAGGTGATCGAAGACAGGCTTTATTATCCGCAGAATTCCAACGTGATAACGGGCAGTCAGCTCGATGCGTGTTCGGTGACGCTGCTTCGCTTGGCGCAGGAGGCGGGAGACGGGCAGATGCGTGACGCGGCGCTCGGCGATCCCAGACTGGGCAGGCTCTACAGGTTCGGGATGGGCGTAAAAGGCACCACGGCCGAATGCATGGTCTCATACGGGCCGTACGCGTATTGCTACTGCGATCCGGCGTTCCGGCCGACGCGTCGCAGGAAGGAGCTGCCGTTTTCCAGGACGTTCATGCGGGCGCACTACGGGGAGGCGGGTCTCCTGCGCAGCGGATGGGACACCGATGCGGTTGTCTGCAGCGTGACAGGATACAAGGGCGGGGGCGCCCACGGGTATCTGAACCTGCACGCGCAGTGGTCCGGATATCCGGTCCTCAAGTCGATCTCCGCGGAAGAAGCGCAGCCGGTGGCCTGCGGGAGTCTTCCCTTCGTGGGCGGACAGAACGAGATCGTTGCGTTTCTCAAGCGTCTGCAAAGGCAAGAGCGGTTCGACCGGCTGCGCGTCCGGTCCGTTCGCACGGACCAGGAACACTGGCTGCTGAAGGGGGCGTCGCCAATCCTCGTGACGGCTCTGAGACGCCGCCTCCGCGGGGTGAAACGGATACGACGACGGGGTGAGGTATTCGCGCGATTGAATGGGCGGGACTATCTGCAGTACGAACGCGGACCCTACTTCAATCCCAGAGCTGGTGAATTGAAGATGCGTTTCCGGCTGAATGGGGAGATCCGTGAAGACGGCCCCAGTGTCCTTTTCAATACGGGAATCGGCGTGGGGCGCGTGATGGGAAACCGCGTGAACAGTTACTCGCTGGCGATCATGAAGGGCAACGTGCTCACGTTTGTCGTGCAGAGCCAGCGGAATACGTCGGTAGAGGTGACGTCGCCCGTGAAGATTGTACCCGGCAGGTGGCACGATGCGGCAATCCGGTGGGGCGGGTTCAACCGGCGGGGAGACCGGCCGTTCATCGAGATCGAAGTTGACGGCCGCCGGGACCGGTTCGACGATCCCGCGGTTTTCGGGGAATTGGGCGTGGATTCGCAGAACCTCGAGTCGCGCGCCGAGCCCAGGACGTTCTACATCAAGTCGAACACGGTACTGGCTTTCGGAGGCGCGGTCCAGATGCCCGGGACGGGGTTGAAATGCGACCTCGGCATGTTGGACCTGAAATGCCCCGGCCGCCGGCGGTTGAACGTGGAATTCGAGACGGACATGGGACCCGAGACGGGCAGCGCGACAATGGGTTGGAAGTTGAACCCGGTGGACCTGCGCGACGTACGGACAGACCGTGCGCAATTCGGGGCCGGGGAGAGGACCGTCGACGTGCTGCCGCTCTTCGGTGAGGAAGCCGGACTCGAGCAGGAAGAGGTCCCCTTCGCGCCCGCCGGCCTCGCGGCGGGAAGCCTGAAGAGCTTCGTCCCGGGCGGAAGGGACCCCAGCACGCGCGTGCTTCTGTCGACCCCCGGGGACATCCTGGTTTTCGCGTTCGTGGATCACAACCTGAACGCGCAGGTGACGGCAGACGAAAACGGTTTCGAGATCCGGGCGGGCAATAACCGGTACGCGTTCGACGTCAATAGAACGGGTGAGGATATCCTTACCATGTGCGCAGCCGAAACGATGTGACGGTGCCGCAAACTGCCAGTTTGCGCTACGTGATCCATCCCCATTGTAGGGGCGCCCCTTGTGGGTGCCCTGCTTTTCTAAACGCCGTAATTGAGATTGGGATTTCGCGCGGTGCAGATCCATCCCCTTGTAGGGGCGTCCCTTGTGGGCGCCCGGGTTTCGCCGGCGGCATCGAAATCAGATGTGAGGATGCAGTGTCCAGACGTCTTTCAAGACGAATTAGGGTACGATCCGTACGGCAGGTAACGAAATCAACGTGGATCCTCGCGACAGTTTCCCTGTGCGTATTGATCTACGTCGGATCGCTCTATTCCCAGGCACGTTCGCCTCACTCCGCCGGTTCCCCGGACTTCGACGGGAACGGGACGGTGGGCTTCAGCGATTTTGTTCTGCTCGCCGAGGCATTCGGGTCGGTAACTGGAGACGAAGGATATGATGCGCGATTTGATCTGAACGGGAACGGCGCCGTCGGATTCGATGATTTCGTGATCTTTGCGAGTCGTTTCGGTGACAAAGTCCCCGTTTATGGCGGAGACCGGGATGTATTGGTCGCGCTGTACAACGCAACGGATGGTCCCAATTGGACGAACAACACGAACTGGTTGACAGACAAGGACCTTTCAACCTGGCATGGCGTCGGCGTGTACAACGGTCGGGTCAGCGCTCTGGTTCTAACAGACAATAATCTGACGGGAGCGATACCGGCGGAGCTGGGGAAATTGACGCATCTCGATTCCCTGTCGCTGAACTACAATCGGTTAACCGGTACGATACCACAAGAATTGGCCCAACTCACCAGTCTCAAGGGATTGGACCTTGTTTCCAATAGTTTAACGGGGACGATTCCCACTGGGCTGGGCCGGCTCGTCAATCTGCGATCTCTCCGGCTTTCGTTTAACCAGTTGACAGGTAAAATACCCTCGGGATTGGGACAGCTGCGCGATCTCCGAGACCTGACCTTTTTCGGGAACCAACTTACGGGAGAGATCCCGCCAGAGATTGGTCAACTCACCCAACTCGAAAACTTGAACCTCTCGGTAAATCAACTAATCGGAAGAATGCCGAAAGAACTGGGCCAACTCACGAATCTGAAAAGGCTTAGCCTTTTCAACAACCGGCTGAGTGAAAATATCCCGCCGGAGATTGGTAGCCTGGACCACTTAACACGGTTGAACCTTGCCGGGAATGATCTGAATGAAACGATCCCTGTTACGCTGGGTCAACTGACGAATCTGGAGCAGTTGTATCTTGGCGACAATGAGTTGACGGGGCCCATCCCGGCCGAACTCGGGAAACTCAGCGCTCTCACAGAGTTACGCCTGAACGGGAACAATCTGAACGGGACGATCCCAAATACACTTGGAGGACTCGCGAATCTGGAGAAATTGTATCTTGGCAACAGTGAATTGACGGGGTCGATTCCGGCCGAACTCGGAAAACTCACCGATCTAGCAGAGTTGCACCTGAACGTGAATAAACTGACAGCGACGATTCCGGCGGAGCTGGGGGAGTTAACCAACCTGACGCAGTTGAGCCTTGCCGGAAATGAGTTGGCGGGAATGATCCCGGGTGAACTGGGCCGCCTCACCGAACTCACACGGCTGGACCTTTCCGGCAATCAGTTGACCGGGCCGATCCCCGATGAACTGGGTCAACTCTCGAACCTGACAGCGTTGCGCCTGAATTCAAACGACGACCTATTCGGACCACTGCCCCGATCGTTCAGCAAACTCACACTGAAGACGCTTTGGTTGCTGAACACGCAGGTGTGCATTCCTTCGAGTTCGGATTTCCAGGCCTGGTTTGAGACAATACCGGACAAGGAAGTCAACGCTCAATGTTCAGATCTGGAACGGGCTGCTTTGTCGGCATTGTTCAACGCGACTGACGGACGAAACTGGAGAAACGGGACCGACTGGTTGAGCGACAAGCCTCTGGGCGAATGGCACGGCGTGACGACCGATGCGGACGGTCGGGTAATCAAACTGGACCTGCAACAAAACAACCTGCGGGGAGCTATACCGCACCAGATAGCAGGGTTGACCGGTCTCAAGACGCTGGATCTCTCCTCGAACGCCGCGCTGACCGGACCGTTGCCCTCAGGGCTGCCGCGTGTTGTCCTGGATTCCCTGGCATTGCATGGAACACAGCTGTGCGCGCCATCGCGGGCGGATTTCCATGCGTGGCTCAATCGGATACCCTACACGACCGAGATTTCGCAGTGTGCTGACGAACAGCGGGATTACTATGCTTTGATGGCCCTGTATAGCGGGACGGGAGGATCGAACTGGACGAACGCGAACCATTGGGCGAGTTCGGCGCCGTTGGGCGAATGGCACGGCGTTACCACCAATGCCGAGGGAAGGGTGACCGAACTGTTCCTGTTAGACAACAACCTTCGGGGGACCATACCTCGCCAGTTGGGTCAGTTGTCACATCTCACGTCGCTGAATCTTAACGGCAATCAGTTATCAGGACGGATTCCGCCCGAAATTGCGGAACTCACCAATCTAACGGAGTTGATTCTCAGCTATAATCAGTTAACGGGAAAGATACCGAAAGAACTTGGGTATCTCGCCAATCTCGAAGACATGATCCTCGACAATAATGACCTGGCGGGAGGGATCCCTCCGGAGCTGGGACAGCTTACAATGCTTGAAAGCTTGTCCCTGAACAACAATGATCTGAACGGACGAATCCCGGTCGAACTTGGAAATATCACTAACCTCACGAGACTTAGCATTAACGGGAATCAACTGACGGGAGAGATACCACCGGAACTGGCGCAACTAACGAATCTTGAGGATTTGTCTCTATTCGAAAATCAACTGGCGGGGAAGATACCGTCCGAACTGGGGCAACTCTCTAATCTTGAAGAATTGGATCTTTCCAGGAATAATCTGGTCGGAGAAATCCCGCCGGAACTCGGGCAACTCTCCAATCTCGAAACGCTGAACCTTAACATTAATCAAATCTCGGGAACAATACCGAAGGAACTGGGCAAATTGGCGAACCTGAATAATCTGCGATTCTTCGGAAATCGGCTAACGGGAAGTATTCCACCAGAGATTGGACAACTCACCAACCTCACATGGCTGCAGCTTACTGGGAACGAGCTTACAGGGATGATACCGCCGGAGTTGGGGCAACTCGCGAATCTGAAATCATTGAGTCTTTTTGGGAATCAGTTGACCGGCAATATTCCGCGGGAGCTTGGCCAACTCACCAATCTCACGAATTTGAGTCTTACTGGCAACGAACTGACTGGTTCTATACCGTCGGAGTTGAGCCAACTCATCAATCTTTCAGAGTTGTGGCTTTCCGATAATCAGTTGTCGGGAGCCATTCCGAAGGAACTGAGACAGCTCACTAATCTTACAAGGTTGAGCCTTGGAGGGAATCAGTTGACGGGGACAATCCCGTCTGAACTGGGAAAGCTTACGAATCTAACGGAGTTGAGCATTGTACATAATGAAATGGCAGGGACAATCCCCGCTGAACTCGGACAGCTCACCAGCCTAAGAAAGCTAAGCCTCTTTGGCAATCAGTTGACGGGAAGGATTCCGGTTGAGCTCGGGCAGGTCACCAGTCTGACAGAGTTGCTGCTTGGTACGAATAGCCTGAAGGGAACGATCCCGGGCGAACTGGGCCGACTCGCCAATCTTGACAGGCTATGGCTCGACCAAAACAAGCTGACCGGGCGAATTCCTGATGAAATGGGCCAGCTCACGAAACTCTCAGAGCTACACTTATCTGATAATGAAAGCCTCACCGGTCCATTGCCGCAATCGTTCACCAGCCTAGATCTGAAGCGGTTTGAATTTCAAGGCACTCGATTGTGCGTACCCTCTTCCATGGAATTCCAGGAATGGCTCGATGCGATACCGACGAAAGTTACCAGTTCTCAATGTGCCGATCCGGAACGGGAGGCTCTGGTCGCACTCTACAACGGCGCGGACGGTCCAAACTGGAAAGACAGGACCAACTGGTTGAGTTCCGTGCCGTTTCGCGAATGGTACGGCGTGACGACCGATGGCGACGGGCGCGTGACCCGACTGGACCTGAGGGCAAACAACCTGCGGGGGGCGATTCCGTACCAATTGGGCGGGCTGTCCCACCTTAGATCTCTTGATCTTTCCTCTAATGCGGGGCTGTCAGGACCAATGCCCTCAGGGCTCACGCGCCTCAACCTGGATTCATTTGCTCTGGACGGCACGAAGCTATGTACGGCACCCAACGAGGAATTTGACGCGTGGCTCAAAAGGGTAGACAACCGGACGGATATTGCCCGCTGTACTGACACGCGCGTAGATTACTATGCATTGGTGGAACTCTACAACGGAACGGATGGATCGAGCTGGACGAATTCAACAAACTGGGCAAGTGCGGCGCCATTGAACGACTGGCACGGGGTAACGACCGATTCCGGTGGACGCGTGACCGAACTGGATTTAAGGGAAAACAACCTGCGGGGGACGATACCGAAGGAATTGGGACAGATGAATCATCTCGCATCCCTGAGCCTTAGTGATAATCAGCTGACGGGTGAGATTCCGCCTGAACTGGGACATCTTAGCAATCTCACGGCGCTGAAACTCGGGAATAATCAGTTGACGGGAGGAGTCCCGCAAGAACTTGGTGGGCTAGCCAGACTAACCTCCCTGGATCTTTTCTCTAATAAACTGAAGGGCGAGATCCCGTCCGAACTGGGTGGCCTTGGCGAACTCACTTCTCTGAATCTCTTTGTGAATTCGTTATCGGGAAAGATCCCGCCCGAACTCGGACAGTTGGCCAACCTCAAGACGTTGCGTCTTTCGAATAACAACCTGAGTGACGCAATTCCGCCGGCGCTTGGCAAGTTAAACAATCTTACATGGTTACTTCTTAACTTTAATGAATTAACAGGGCCGATCCCTTCGGAGCTCGGACGGCTCACCAATCTCGAACGATTGAATCTTAGAGACAACCGGCTGACCGGTACATTACCCTCTGAACTGACGCGACTTACGAATCTAACGAAACTTGACCTGGCCTCGAATCAGTTGACGGGGACGATACCCGCGGAACTGGGACAACTCACCGAGCTCTACAATCTGCACCTTTCAGGGAATCAGTTGACGGGAGTGATTCCTACGGAACTGGGACAACTCACCAATCTAGTCAAACTGGATCTCGCCCGGAATCAGTTGACGGGCAGGGTGCCCCGGGAACTGGGCAAGTTGATCGATCTCAGATTACTTTACCTTTACGAGAATCAGTTGTCGGAAGGGATTCCGCCGGAACTGGGGCGACTTGGGAATCTCACGGAGTTGAACCTGGCCGAGAATCAGATAATCGAGGGGATCCCGGCGGAGCTGGGACAGTTGACCAATCTCGGAAGATTGGATCTCTCGAAAAACCAGTTGTCCGGTGGGATACCGGGGGAGTTGGGGCGCCTTTCGAGGCTTACATCGCTGGATCTCAGCGTCAACCGGCTGTCAGGTGAGATACCTCCGGAACTTGGTGATCTCAGCAGTCTGCGTTCGTTGAACCTGGCCTTCAACGGCGCCCTGTCGGGAACCCTTCCCCACTCAATCACCGGTCTCAAACTTGATGCCCTGCTATTGAATGAGACGCTCCTCTGTGCCCCTCACGGAACTGGTTTTCACGCATGGATCAGCGGGATTTCGGACACCCGCGTGCCCAGTTGCGCCCGCACAGACAGATCAACCGCCTACCTGACACAGGTCACGCAATCGCTGGAATTCCCCGTACCTCTTGTGGCCGGCGAAGACGCACTACTGCGCGTGTTCGTCACCGCAAATCCTGACGTGGATGCCGCGATGCCCCCCGTGCGGGCTACCTTTTTCCTGCATGGCGCCGAGGTGCTTACGTCGGAGATCGGAGCTCAGGCGACGAGCATACCCTGGCAGGTCACCGAGGCGTCTCTATTGAATACGGGCAACACAATCGTGCCGGGCTCGGTGGTCATGCCGGGACTGGAGATGGTCGTGGAGATCGATCCGGACCAGACGCTGAACCCTTCTCTGAACATCGGTGGCCGTTTGCCCCGGACGGGCCGAACGGCAGTTGACGTGAGGTCCATTCCGCCTTTCGAACTGACAATGGTTCCGTATCTGTGGACCGAAAACCCGGACAGTACCGTGTTGAGCGACACGAAAGATCTGACGGCAGAATCCGATCTGTTCCGATCGACCCGTGATCTCCTTCCGATTCGCGACTTGCGTCTGACCCTTCATGAGCCGGTGTTGACTTCAGTGGATCCCACGTCCGACAGCCATGCTACGTTAATGTCTGAAACCGGGGTCATTCGCTCCATGGAAGGGGGAACGGGCTACTATATGGGCATCTTCAGAGAGCAGGGTCAAAGCGGCATAAGAGGGATTGCATATGTACCGGGACACGTCAGTTTGTCCGTCCTCGACGATAACGTCATCGCGCACGAACTCGGGCACAACCTGAATCTGCATCATGCCCCAGGGTGTAACGCGGGTGGTCCCGATCCCGACTTTCCCACCGAGGACGGATCCATCGGCGTGTGGGGATACGATTTCCTCAAGGAAACCCTGGTGACCCCCGTAACGTGGGACCTGATGTCTTACTGCCACCCCCAATGGATCAGCGAGTACAGTTTTTCAAGGGCAATGCGCCATCGCATCCAGGAAAGCGGTGCACGCGAGGCGGCCGCCCATTCAGCTTCTGGTGGGGGCCTGCTTCTCTGGGGCGGCCTGAACGGCGACAACGAACTCTTCCTTGAACCTGCATTCGTTGTGAGCGCCGCACCGAACCTGCCGCGTATGGACGGCCCGTACAGGCTCACAGGGGAGGCTGAAGACGGCAGCGCCGTATTCGACGTGGCATTTGGCATGGTCGAGATCGCGTGCGGCGGCACTGGCGGATCATTCGCCTTCATAATTCCGGTTGAGCCGGACTGGCCCGGCAGTCTGACGCGCATCACGCTCTCGGGCCCGGAAGGCGCCTCGATGCTGGACGGCGAGGACGGCCCCGCCGCTGCGCTGCTACTGGATCGCTCGACAGGAAGTGTCCGGGGTATCCTGCGGGACTGGGCTGAGCCGGCCGCGAAGCGCGCCGCCACTACGCTTGGGATACCGGAACCGGAACTGGATGTCCTCGTCAGCCGCGGTATCCCGGATGCGGCCGCATGGACACGCTAACGAAACGACGCGCATAGGTTTACTGTCGCAGCCTCAGCCGACGTTGCTGACGTCACGATTTGCTTGACAGTAGCCTGGCCGTACGCTTTTGCCTTCAGGATTCACTTCAACATGGAAATTCTCCATCGCTACGTTTCGATCGACCTGGAGGTCGGGAAGAACGACGGCCGCATCGGTGCTTTCGCTGCTGTTCGCACGGATACCGATCGGACCATGACCTTCCGGA
>CAZKDZ010000004.1:0-25177 GCA_964551635.1 uncultured bacterium
GGCGAATCCGTAGAGCACGGAGGACGGGCGGCCGGAGTGGGTGTAGCCGACCACGCCCATATACGACATGCTTCCGCCGAAGGACCAGCCGAGCGCGCCGAACATCGCGAAGTAGTGAACGTGGTCCAGCCAATCGGGACGACCTGAAACCAGCACGGCCGCGATCGCCGCCAGCGCACCCGGTATGGCCGCGCCGTATTCATGGCCGAAGTTGCCGCGGATGCCCCAGCCCACCGATAGGGACAGGGCGCAGAAGACCACGAGTTGCCGCGTAATGCCCGATGTCGCCAGTTGCAGATCCATCTGCGTCGCCCTTCAGCCGACGTCGATCACGAGATTGCCGTAGTCGTCGACGTTGACAGCACACCCGTGGGGGATGAGCGTCGTGGAGTCGATTTCCTCCACGATGGCGGGGCCGGGGAAGCGGTTGTTCGCCTTGAGGCGATACCGGTCGTAGATCGCCGTGAGCGCCGGACCGTCGTGCCCAGGCATGCGGACGTCGCGTTCGGCCTTCATGGCGGCCTGCGCGGACGGTCCGCCCCGGGAAACCTGCCGCCGGCTGGGACGCGGGACGGACCCGACGGCGGAGAGACGGACATTGACGACTTCCGTGGGTTCATCGCGCGTCGCGAACCCGTACTGGCGCCGGTGTGCCGTGAAGAAGGCGGCGTTCAGTTTTCCGGGGAGATCGTCCGACAGGCGTCCGACCGGAACCCGAAGCTCGTAGGACTGGCCCGTATATCTCATGTCCGCCTCCCGGACGAACCGGATGTCGGAGCGGGAAACGCCCTCGCTCAACAGCAGCCGGGTCGCATTCTCTTCGAACTCGCGGTAGATGTCCGAAATGGAATCAACGTCCAGATCGTCCGTCGCTGAAATGTAGGTCCGGACGTAGTCGTGGCGCAGGTCGGTTACGAGCAGGCCCAGCGCCGTGGTGACGCCGGGACTGGGCGGCACGAGGACGGTGCCGATGTGCAGCGCCTTGGCGAGCGCTACGGCGTGGACGGGTCCTGCGCCGCCGAAAGCGACGAGCACGAACGCGCGGGGGTCCACGCCCTTCTGGACGGAAACGAGCTGAAGGATGCCCGTCATATTGGCGTTGGCAATTTCAATCAACCCCGAGGCGGCGTCTTCAGTCCGCATGTTCAGTGGCCCGGCGATGCGCCGTTCGATCGCCTCCCTCGCAAGAGATACGTCAAGGGGGAGTTCGCCGCCGAGGAAATAATCGGGATTGAGTCGGCCCAGAACGAGGTTTGCATCGGTCAGCGTGGGTTCCGAACCTCCCTTGCCGTAACAGGCGGGTCCCGGCGCCGCGCCGGCGGATTGCGGTCCGACGGCAAGCGCCCCGCCCGGATCGACGTGGCCGATGCTGCCGCCGCCTGAACCGATTTCAACCAGGTCGATGACGGGGGTCTTTACGGGATATCCCTGCCCTTTGTCCCTGGTGGTTGTCGCGACGGCGGCGTCGCCAACTTCGAATTCCGCTGCCAGCCGCGGCCTGCCGTTTTCGATGAGGGCGGCCTTCGCGGTTGTTCCCCCGATGTCCAGCGCGATCAGGTTTTCGAATCCGGCGAGCTGGCCGACGTAGGTTGCGGCGATGACACCGGCCGCCGGACCGGACTCGATCAGTTGGACGGGCTGCTGCCTTGCGGTGCCGGAGGCGATGATGCCGCCGCCGGAGGTCATCAGGAACAGGCCGGAGCCTGGGCTTACCTTGCCGAGCCGGTCCTCCAGCCGTTCCACGTACGCGCCCACCGCGGGAAGAAGCGCGGCATTGACGGCAGTCGTGCTTGCCCGTGTGTATTCGCGGTACTCGGGACAGACGTCGGAGGAAATGCAGACGGGAAGGTCGGGACAGACTTCCCGGACGATTTCGGCGGCGCGCCGTTCGTGGGTCGGGTCCTTGTACGCATGCAGGAAGCAGACGAGAAGCGCTTCGACCCCGTCTCCGGCCAACTGACGCGCGGCGCGATCCACGGCGGGTTCATCCAGAGGTACAAGCACCGCGCCCCGGGCGTCGATGCGTTCGGGCACGCCGATGCAAAGGTGCCTCGGAACGAGCGGGGGCGGTTTTTCGTAATTCAGGTCGTAGAGGTTGGGGCGGATCTGCCAGGCGATTTCAAAAAGATCGCTGAAACCCTCGGAGGCGATGAGGCCGATCCGCGCACCTTTTTGCTGGATGATCGTGTTGGTCGCCACCGTGGTGCCGTGGACCACAAAGCGGACCTGATCGGAGTTGAGACCCCGGTTGGAGAGGCCGCGGGTATACGCTTCCATAAACGCGCGCGAGGGATCGTCGGGTGTGGACGAGACCTTGACGGGATGGAAGTCGCCGGTTTTCTCGTCCATCACCACGGCATCGGTGAACGTGCCGCCGATGTCGATGCCGATGCGGTATAGATCGCTCATCGAGCTTCATTCTCCTTGAAACGTTGACGCAGAGCCATGGTTTTCTCGAGATCGACGGTCCAGTTCCCTGATTCGTAGACCACACCGTATGTCTCCCGGGCGGTGCGAGGTGTGATTTTCCCGTCCCGCACGTCCCGCACGACCGCCTCCGGGTCGCGTTCGTCCGGACGGCCGAACCCCCCGCCGCCTGGCGTCTGCACGCTCACGCGGCCGCCTTTGGGGACCGTGATGCTGGACTTTGACGGTAACGCTTCAGCGGCGCCCTCGGGATCCCGGATGAACCGGGCGGGCCGTCCCTCCCCGCCGCCGTCCAGCCCCCAGGGAGGAAACCGGGTGCCGTCGGAGAGGACGGTGAACGTGGTATCGCAGTCGGGAAACTCAAAGTCCCTCCGGATTCCGAGGCCCCCGCGAAACCGGCCCGCGCCGCCGCTGTCGGTGATCAGGCCGTAACGTGCGAAGTGGATGGGATAGTTGATTTCCACCTCTTCGATCGGGGCGTTCTCGGTGTTGTGGATGGTCGTTTGAATGGCGTCGGGACCGTCTTTCGCTGGCCGGGCGCCGTTGCCGCCGCCAACGGTTTCCATGTAGCAGTAATAGGCCTTTTTTCGCGGATCGTTGCCTGCAAATCCCAGGTTGCAGATAATGCCCTTGCCGCAGGCGGGAATCCTGTCCGGCAATGCCTCGTGCATGGCGGTCAGGGTGAGTTCGGCGGTGAGCTGCGCGAGTTCCCACGCGCCAACCACGGCGGCCGGCCACTTGGCGGTGAGCACGGTATTATCGGGTCCCGCCACCTCCATGCATCGGTAGAGGCCGTCGTTGACCAGGATGCGGGGATCGATCAGGCTCTTGATGACCACCGCGATGGCCGCAAGGGTCGTCGCGCGTGTGGCATTCAACGGGCCGGTCTGCTGCGGCGCGGACCCGGTGACATCCAGTATGGCGCTTCCGTCGCGGATGCGGACGGCAACGGCGATCCTGACCGGTTCGTCGTCGAGTCCGTTGTCGTCGCGGTATCCATAGGCTTTGTATTCACCGGCCGGCAGCGCGGCGATTTCGCGGCGCGCCCACCGTTCCGTGTAATCGAGCAGTTCGTCGAAGAACGCCACGACCTGAGCGACGTCATAACGGTCGATCAGTTCAGCGATGCGCCGCGCGCCCACCAGGTTTGCTCCCATCTGAGCGCGCAGGTCGCCTCCGGTCTCCTGGGGCGCGCGCACGTTTTGCAGAATGAGGCCCAGTACGTTCTCGTCGATTTCACCGCGCCGCACGATTTTCGTGGGCGGTATGATGATGCCTTCCTGGTAGATTTCACGGTTTACGCCCAGGCTGCACGGCGTGCTTCCCCCTACGTCCACGTGGTGGGCCATGTTGGCGAGGTACCCGAGCCTGGTCTTTCCCGCGTCGACCGGCGCGATCAGGGCGATGTCGTTGAGATGGCTGCTGCCGCGATGCGGATCGTTCAGGATGAGGCCGTCCCCGGGTGCGAGATTCCCGGCGCCGTATTCCCGCAGGGCGATCGGTACAGCGGACTTCAGGGACGAGAGATGCGCCGGCTGCGAAAAGGACTGCGCGACAACCCGGAATGAAGCGTCGAAGAATGCGCAGGAAAAGTCCGCGCGGGTCTTGATATTGGTGGAGTACGCCGTGCGGCGTATGGTATACGCCATCTCTTCGGTGGCGTTGAGCAGCGCGTTCTTCATCACTTCAAAGGTGATGGGGTCCATGGCGTGGTGAGATGGCTGATCGGACATGTCCTGTCCCTCTGATTTGCTTCCGCGGGAAGGAAGCAAGGTGAAGTTTTCGAGACGGATTACCGGTGTTGCGGCGCCGGCGCGCCTGGAGATTGCGTTTCACTCGCGGATTCACGCCTGAACGCTCTGCCAGCTGGCACAGCTCGTCACGCGCCCAACCGCCGTTCGCCGTCGGGGGCGTCGGCTCCCCGTTGCCAGTGACCCCAACCGAAGATTCGGAATCGGTCCACGCCCGGGTGCAGCGCTGAAAGGGCGATCTCGTCGCCCGCGGACAAGCCGTGCCCGTGGTCAAGCTTCATGCCGTGTCGGGTCCGGATGCGGGTGTCCCGTTCGTCCACGATGTCCTCGGAGACCAGGCCGTCCATACGCTGGAGAAAGGCAAGGCTTCGATCCGACCCTGTCTTGAACACGTTAAGGTTGTTTTCCTTGCCCTGGATCACCGGGGGAGGCTCCACCCAGGCGCACCCGTCTTCCACCGCGGTGACAAACAGATAACCCGTCGCCAGGTGGGGAAAGCCGTCCAGATGCAGGACGAACCCGTCGTCGTTATTCCTTCTGACGGTAGCGATGGTATAGGCGGAGGCGCGTTCGCGATGGCGAATGGTAACGGTTTTGCTCAATAGGGCATCGGGACAGGCAATGTCGACGTCGGGCCGAATCGTCAACGTTTTCCCGACGTCGTCGAATCCGGTCAGCAGTCCCTCGACCGTCGGGAAGGATTCGATCCTGCGGCCGTCGGCGCCGGCGAAGGTGCCGCCGATGAGTGCGAGCGCACGCAGTCCGTCTGCATCGAATGACGCGAACGCAAGTTCCCCGTCGCTGCGCAGTCTGCGGCCGTTATCGGCGATTTCGCGCGGTGCGCCGGACGAATTGCTCAGAATCAGATCCGTTGATCCGTTGTGCGTTACCAGTATACCGGCGTCCTCCGGGTGGTCGCAACGCAAGCGTCTGACCTGTTCGATGAACGGCTCGCCGCGGTACGGTTCGTGGACGGCCAGAAACGTGTTTGGGCGGCGACGGTTCCTGAGGCGGACGGTGACCACCTTCATCTGTTCTCCCAGGTCCCGGTTGTCCAGCCAGCGCTGCGCGGGGCCCGTGCCCGCGACGATCTCGGTTCCGGGCGTGTCGAGCATGTGAAGCTTCAGGAAAGCTTCCCGGTCGATCTCGGGAGTACCGTCCGGGTTCGGATATTCGGTAACGTCACCCCATGTAGCGGTCCACGGCCCGGTACTCTGGCCGGTGCTGAGACGGGTAACGCGCTGGGTGCCCCACCTGGCGCCGGCCCGGGGCGTGCGACGTGCGGGCGTGAAAGTGAAGCCGCTGTAATCGTAGAGTGATTCGGCCGGGTCGGTCCGATCGTCGAGCCTGACGCCTTCGACGGAAAAACGATGCCCGTTGCCGTGGAACGTCCAGTCGTGTATGTGCCCGCCCCCGACCCGGAAGACGTCGACAACGTAGGCGTTTCGCGAGTCGCAGTCAATGAGAGCGACCGTGCGCTGATAACGGCCTGTCCCCGTCACTTTGGCGAGTTCGTTTGCGTCCTCCTCGGCGGCATCCACCGCTTTGAAGCCGGGCAGATCGAAAAAGAAACGGAGGTCTCCCCGCAGGTTGTCGGTACCCATCGGGTCGCCGTCACGGGTGCGGATGGCCACGGAATTGTGGGCGGGAAAGGTCTTGATCCAGTCAACCGTCATAAAGTGGGTGGATCCCATGTATCCGAGGTCGGTTGCCATCTCGTGACCCACTGCGTAGAGCGTGAGGTTTAGAGGCGCCATGTGGTAATGGCCGACACGTTCCGTATAATCGAGGGAGACCATGCGGGAATGGTCGCCCTCTCCGCTGCGGAGGACGGCCTTGCGGTTCTGGCCCAGAAGGTGGGAGGGAAGCGGCATGGGGCGTTTCAGGGAGACGACGGGATCGCCCTTGGGGTCGATATTCAGATAATTCCGGTAGGCATCCGGTATACCGCCGCCGAGAGTTTCAGCCAGCGCGAGCTGCTCTACGGGCATTGCGGCTGAGATTACGGAGTCTTCCCAGGCAATGGGTCGACCGTCGGGGAAGCCCGTTTTGAGATATTGACCCAGACCGTGCTTGAATACGGGCATCGAAAACAGGTTGATCCCGTTTCGCTCGCCGTCGTAATAGGGGGCGGTCCGATCGAATGCGCCCTGCTGCCCGTGGCAGGCGGCCATTACGCTTGAGATGCCCCAACTGGTGTAGGACGGAGAGCCCTCCTTGCCCAGACCGTCGCCGGTGAAGAAATTATGCAGAAAGTAAACAATGTCCCTGGCCACGTTTTCGATGATCCGTTCGTCGCCGACAATGCGCCCGAGTTGCAGCCTGGGCATCTGCGTGGAACTCGAAAGGTTGTCCGCCCCGGAGACGAGCGCGTAGGGATGCAGCGTATATTCCAGAATGCCGCGTTTGAGTGTTCCGCCGGAGGCCTGCAATTTCAGGGAATCGCCATCGGCGGACGTCAGGATGCGCAGTGCGGCCGTTTTCAGGTCGGACTCGGGGTCTTCGAAGGATTCGGCAATCAGGCTGTACCCCACCAGGAGATCCTGGGCCAGGCTGGCTTTCCAGTTCCACAGGCCGGGAAAAATCGAAGCGGCTCTCGTGCCGTACCGGTCTCCGGGTCCGTTCAAAGGGCGTTTCGGGTCGCCCTCAATATGATCGAATGGGGCGTAGAGGCGGTATCCGGGATAGATCCTGGCAGGTGCGTCATTCTCGTAAAAATCAGCGAGACGTTCTTGCAGACTCGTTTCGGACTTGCCCAGGAGTGCGGCAAGATAGGCGTCGCCCAGGAAGGCTCTGGAAAGCGTAACCAGCAGGACCCGGCCTTTGCGCGCGTGTCTTTCCGCTGTTTCGGAGTCCGATCTCAGCCTTGCGGCGTGGAAGGCTTCACCCAGACGATGGAGGACGTTGCCGGATAGCTCCCGCAGAGAATTCATCCAGCAGAGGGCTTTGAAATAAAAAGCGTTGGTGGGTTCGACGTAGCCGTGGGCTTCTCCGTCCCAATGGTCCCAGGGGATGCCGTCGTGCGCCAGGCTCCAGGCCTCGTCGTGGTCCTCGCGCCACACATCGTTGGTGGGAAAGCACCCGTCCCCGTCGTCCGGGTACCGGGGGTTGGGATAGGCAGCGTATTCACGGCCGTCCCTCCTGCAGTACGGGCAGTAGAGGTGCCAGGGATCGTCGAGGGACCAGTCGAAATAGCTGTAATACCGCACACGGAACGGATGGATGGGGCATGCGCAGGTATAGATGCCGCGAGGCTCACGATGCCAGATGGTATCCAGGTACCAGGCATCGGACTTGCCGGACCATTTTTCGGCCAGGGCAAGTGACCTGTCAGCCCACGATCGGACCTCCACGTCTCCGGCCGCGTACCGGCTGCGGATCTCTTCGATGGTACGCGTGCCGATCCAGACGTAGGGCCGGTCGGGAAACGCGACAACCCGGTGTCCCTTGTTTTCCGGTGGCGTCCAGGAAGGACTCACTGGCAGTCGATCTCCTTTCGAGTTTTCAGAAACGGCGTCGCGGACCGTCGGCCGTGCGCACCCAACTCAGGAATCACCGTCCTCCGCGATTTCGGCGAGGCGCGCGCCGTGATTCGCCACTTTTTTAAAGGCCGCGGCAATCTGGTCCACCCACGCGGGGCTGGGGTCGACTGGCGTGGAAAGCCAGAAGCTTGTATCATGAATGCGTTCGCTGACCGGCAGATCGCCCCGGCTGTACGGGATTCTCGTGTCAGGAGGAAGGTCGCCCCATGGACCGCCGAGGTCGTCGAAGGAGAAATCGTTGAAAAGCGGCTCGAGGTGCATCACGCCGTATCCGAAGGGCGTGATCGCCGGCGTGGTTGCCACACCCTCAGCCACGAGCGCTTTCAGGATGACCGAAATCGGCGCGCCGATTTCCTGTGCATCGATCGTGCCGGTGTACAGAAGCAGTCCGCCCCGCACCGCCTGCGGGTAGGTCTCCTGCGGTTGAATGCCTCTGACGGACCCCAGTTTGCCGTTCAGCCGCCCGAACCATGCGCGCCTCTTTTCGTTCAGCCCGGGCAGCCGTTCGAGCTGTGCGCGCGCCATGGCGACCCCCAGAGGATTCGCCCGGTACTTGATACCCAGACCCATGTTGCGAAGATCCCGGAACCGGTCGGTAACAAAGGCTTTTTCACATCTTCCATAGTGTCCCAGGGCCAGCATGCGGTCGTAGAGGTCTTCATCGTCGGTCACGACCACGCCGGCTTCGATCCCGGTGACCGGCTTGCTTCCCTGCAGACTGAAGCAGCCGACGTGGCCGAGAGAGCCCACGGGCGTGCCGTTCCAGAGGGCGCCGTGGGCGTGCGAAGCATCTTCGATCAGCGTGATGTCCGTTCCGTCTACGAGTTCCCGGAAAGCGTCCATATTTGCGGGATTGCCGTAAACGTGGGTCACGATGATCGCGCACGTGTTCTCCGTGATTCGGCTCTCGGCATCCCCGGGATCCGCGCAGAAGGTGTCGGGGTCCGCGTCGCAGAACACCGGCGTTGCGCCGCAGTGCAGAATGGGCGTGATGCTGGCGTGCCACGTGACGGAGGGTACGATCACCTCCCTGCCGATGCGGGCGCCGGATGCGAAGACAGCCGAATGGAGGGCCGCCGTCCCGTTGCAGGTGGCGATGGCGAACCTTGAGCCGGTGAATGCGCGGAATTCCTCCTGAAAACCGTCGATCTGGGAATAGGAATCGCCCAGACCGCCCTCCAGTACGTTCATTACGGATTGTTTCTCAAGGCCCGTGACCGTTTTCCAGCCGTCATTCTGAGATTCGGTTACGGCCCGGGGGCCGCCATCCAGCGCCAGGTCCGATTCAGGCATGTCCAGTATTCTCCCGGAGGTGAAGTCTTGTGAATCGCCGAGGTCCAATCGTGCGCACTCCGATAAAACACGGAGGGCCCAGTTCGCAGGAAACAGGCCGTCTGCGCGGTGTCTACGCAATGGGGAAGGTGGCATTCAAGCGCTTTGTAACATAGCATGTGCGGCGGGAATTGTCAAAGCGGAAGGCAACCCGTCGAGGCTTGACAGCCGTACCGGTGTACGTTATATATAGACCGTACGATTCATCTAAGAAGCTGTTTTAAAATTACCGGTGAGTTCCCGAGCGCGAGCGAAAAAGCGGCGGTTATGAGGCGCGAAGGGCGTGCAGCGCCGACGGGAATACCCGCCCATAATTGTCTATACGGGCGGGTTTGACCAACGCCGAACGCCGCTTTTGCAGCCGCGCGAAGACCGCTGGGAATTTTAAAACAGCTTCTAAGGGGGGCCGTTCCGATGGTGTCATTCCGTCTTGTTTTGAATGCGGTCGTTATTCTGCTGTTTGGATCGGTCGTGGGCCTTGCCTACAACGCGCGGTCCGCTTCCGGCATTCCGCTTCAGACTCCCAAAAACGTGACGCAGGCCGAACACGTGAACTGGAGCCTGTACCTTGAGGGGATCCGGGCAAGTCTTGGTGAAGCCAAGGCGGCTTTCGACTCCGGGTCCGCGTTATTCCTGGACGCTCGAATGCCGCGCGCTTACGCGGCCGGGCACATACCGGGCGCGGTCAACCTGACGCCGCACGAACTGAACGAGAAGGGCAGGAAAAAGCTCGAAGGCGTTCCCAGGGACGCACACATCATTACCTACTGCGGCGGCGCGAGATGCCAGGCCAGCGTCAGGCTGGCGCACCTGCTCACGAATGGCTTCGGGTTCCGGCGCGTGCGGGCGTTCTTCGATGGCTGGGGGGCATGGGAAGGCGCGGGATATCCGGTGGCCAAGGGGGTCGACCCATGAATTCGGTTCGTTATGGAATCCCGGTCGTCCTGCGGCTCGTACTTGGCGGAGTGCTGATGTGGGCGGGCCTGGCCAAAGTGTCGGAGCCGGCGCTGTTTGCAATGACGGTCCGCGCGTACAACGTGCTTCCGAATGCGTTCATCAACGGCTTCGCCGTTGTCGTTCCATGGATGGAAATCGCAGCGGGAGCATGCCTGCTCGCGGGTTTCTGGTCCCGGAGCGGCGCCCTTGCCGCCCTCGCGCTGCTTTCCTCGTTCGGCGTCGCCATCGCAGTAAACATCTACAGAGGCGCGAATATCGACTGCGGTTGCTTCGGGTTGGATGGAACGCGCGGCTCGCTCAATGCGGCGCTGGTTCAGGACCTGTTGCTGATCGCGTGTTCGCTGGTATTGTTGTTTGTGCGCAATATGCCGCTATCGCTGGATCGGTGTGTCTTCAAGACTACGGATCCGTAGCGGCGTGATTCGATTCGTTTCATTTCCATATTGTCTGTTTTGGCGTTTTCAGGAGCGGCGCCGTATCCGTTACGGTTCCGCCTTTCTGATTTAAGGTAGAAAGGATCGTCCCGCTTCGGTGGATTCCACGATGAGGTATCTCTGCATCGCGCTCGTACTTTCCATTCTGTCGGCCGGATGTGAAACCGGCTTCCCAAAGCCTGGCAGCGAGGCATACCGGCAGGCTGTCGCCGACTTCTATGCCGGCGTAGCGGCCCTTGACGTCGGGGCCCACGAACGCGCCGCTGCCGCGCTGACCCGGATGACCGAAAACGTCCCCGGGGAGCCCGCGGGATGGGCGAATCTGGCCCTGTTGCAGTTCTCGCTGGGCAGGGACGAGGAAGCCGTCAGATCGATGGAGCGCGCACAGGGACTCGCCCCGGAGAACGCTGAGTTCGCACTCCTGATGGGGACATTCGAGAGCCGACGCGGCCGTGCGGACGAAGCGGTTTTTCACCTTCGACGTGCATTGAGCCTGGCCGGCTCGGGGCATTTCAAGGCAGGCTACGCGCTGGCGCGTGAGCTGGAACGGAAAGGAGATACGGAGGGTGCGGTTGCCGTGGTGGAGGGTTTGCTCGGCGAGGCGCCGGAGAATCAGGCGCTCCTGCTCGAACGGATCCGGCTGGCGGCAAAGGCGCGGGATACCGATGGGCTGAGGGCGCTTGTTGCGCGGATCGCCCGGCAGACCGACGGATGGCCGGAAGCGGCGAGAGAGCAGCTGAAGGCACTGGCGAGTGAGGAATCGGACTTCAGGATCGCTGCGAGACACGCGGCATTCCTGCACAACGCGCTGCTGCGAACGCCGTTCTTCCGCAGGGACATGAATCGTGTGCGTCTGCCTGAACAGGCGGCAGGAGAACCCCTGCGGCGGTTCGTGAAGATGCCGGGTCCATCCGCGGACCCGGCGCCGGCGGATACCTCGCTCTCCTTTGTTTCTGAGAACCTTGACCACATTTCACGCGGTTCCATGCTTGGCATCGCCTGGGCGGACACGCCGGTCGCGCTGATGGCGGTGGGTGGTTCCGTGCGCTGGCTGGACTCGTCAGGAAGGGTCGTGCCAACGCCCGCATCCGGGGGTGTCGGCGGGCGCGGTCTGCTTTCGACGGACTGGAACAACGACTTTGAAATGGACCTGGTTGTTGCGGGAGATGGCGGCGTTCGTCTGTACAGAGGGGGTGAAGGCGGGGCGCTGCAGGATGTGACCGCCGGCACCGGGCTGGACGCGGACGTGACCGCGGCATCCTATGAAGGTGCGTGGGCCGCGGACATCGAAATGGACGGGGACCTGGATCTGGTACTCGGAGGTCCGGAAAAGTGCCTGGTGTTGCGCAACAACGCCGACGGTACGTTTGTGGTCGTCCTGCCCTTCGAAGGGGTGTCGGGAATGCGTGCCTTCGAATGGTCGGATCTCGACGGCGACGGGGTTCCCGATGCGGCGCTGGTTGACGACCGGGGCAGGCCGGTTGTCTTTCTCAACGAGCGAAGCGGGTCGTTCGTACGCGCGTACAAAGGCCGGGACGAGGCGGATGCACTTGCGTCCGGGGACGTGGACGGCGACGGCGGCCTGGACCTGTTGATCCTGAAAAGAGGCGGCGGGGTAACGTCAATCTCGTGCGTCGATGGCCGCTGGGACGACCGTGAGCTGGTCGGCGCGAAGGGTTTCGCGACGCCGGCGCGTCTGTTTCTGGCCGATCTCGACAACAACGGGCAACTGGACCTGGTCGCCGGCGGCGAGGCGGAAGGCGTATACTGGTTGGGCGATGCGGAGAGTTCCTGGCGCCGCGGAGCCCTGCCGAACGGCGTGCGGGTCTTCGAGGTCGCGGACATGACCGGTGACGGACGCCTCGACGTGCTGGGACTTTCTGAAGACGGGGCGCCGCTGCTGCTCGTGAACCGGGGCAACCGGAATTACCACTGGCAGGTCGTACGGCCGCGGGTGCGGGCGGTCCGGGGGGACGGGAGGATCAACTCATACGCGCTGGGAGGGGAGGTGTTGCTGCGGTCCGGTCTTCTTGCGCAGCGCCGTGCGATCCGGTCGCCTGTGGTTCATTTCGGTCTGGGGGAATACGACCTTGCGGACGTGGTACGGGTGCAGTGGCCGAACGGAACCGTTCAGGCGGAGTTCGACCTGGCGGCCGATCAGACGATTCTGGCGCAGCAGCGTCTGAAGGGGTCCTGTCCCTGGGTGTTCGCCTTCGATGGCAAGGAAATGGCCTTCATCAAGGACTTTCTCTGGCGGTCGCCGCTGGGGATGCGGATCAACGCGCAGGTGACGGCGGGGGTGTCCCAGACGGAGGACTGGATCCTGATCCGGGGAGACGAACTGGTCTCGCGGGACGGGTTCTACGATATCCGGATCACGTCCGAATTGTGGGAAACCCAGTTCGTGGACTGGGTCGAGCTGATGGTCGTGGACCATCCGCCGGACGTCGCCGTATTCGTGGACGAACGGTTTGCGATGCAACAGCCGGAATTGAAGGTGATAGCGACAGGAGCACCTGTGGCCGTCCATGCGGCGCGAGACGACGCGGGGCGGGATGTCTCGGCAATGGTCGACGCAAGAGACGCACGCTACCTCGACACCTTCGAGGTGGGAAAATACCAGGGCGTCGCTGCCGATCACTGGGTTGAAATCGAACTGCCCCGGGCGGCGGAAAACCGTGGAGGGTGGCTGATCGGCCACGGATGGATCTATCCGACGGACAGTTCGATCAATGTCGCGATGGGGCATGGCGCGGAGTTCAGGCCACAGGGGCTTAGGCTGGACGCGATGCGAGGGGACGGCGCATGGGAATCGGTGAAGCCGGACCTCGGCTTTCCCGCCGGAAAGTTCAAGACGATTGCGATCGACCTGGCCGGTGTGGCGTCCAGCCGGTTGCGCCTTCGCACGAACCTCGAGATCTACTGGGACTGGCTGGCTTGGGCTGCGCCCGCAGACGGAGAGCGGGTGAGGACGCGTCGGATCGTATCCCGGACCGCGGCGCTGAGGGGCCGCGGGTTCTCGAAGATCTCGCATCCGGATCGGCGATCTCCCGACGTACCGCTGTATTCCGGAGTCGTAGACACGGCGCCGCGGTGGTGGGACCTGAGGGGATACCACACCCGATTCGGGGATGTGCGTCCCCTGCTTGCGGACGTAGACGACCGGTACGTGATCATGAACGCCGGGGATGAGCTTGTGCTGCGCTTCCCCGATCCAGGGCCCCCGCGGGACGGTTGGGTGCGGGATTTCGTCCTGATGGGCGACGGCTGGGTAAAGGACGGAGATTACAATACGGCGTTTTCAGGGACGGTGCTTCCGCTGCCGTCGCACGCCTGGTCGTCGTACGAAACGCCGCCGGGCCGGCTGGAGGACGACCCCGTCTACCGCCGCAACCCTGCGGACTGGCAGAACTACCACACCCGGTACGTCACGCCGGAGATTTCCCGGATGCACGCCGGAAGATAGCCATCGAGTGAGCCATGTCACGTCGAACGGTCCACGGCATTATGTTCGCCGTATTCGCGCTGCTGCTGGCGGTTCCCGTCGTCCGCGGTCTCTGGCCGTCGCGGGAACAGGCGGCGCATTACGGGTTTTCGCTGGAGGAGGTGGCGCGCCGAAGCGGCATCGATTTCGTGCACCGCGGACCCACGCTTGATGCGAAGCTGGACCATATCATGCCGCACGTGGCCGCAATGGGCGCGGCGGTGTCGGTGACGGATTTCGACCGCGACGGCTGGCAGGATCTTTACGTGACCAACAGCGGCGAGGGTTCCGCGAACCGGCTGTACCGCAATCTGGGAGACGGGCAATTCGAAGACGTGGCCGGAAGGCTGGGCGTGGCGGATCTGAATCGACCGGGTACCGGTGTTTCCGTCGGCGCGGTCTGGGGGGACTATGACAACGACGGTTTCGAAGACCTGTTCGTGTACAAGTGGGGTCGCCCCGAGCTGTTTCGCAATGAGGCCGGACGAAGGTTCGCCCGGGTGACGGAAGGGGCGGGGTTGCCCGGCTGGATCAACGCAGGAAGCGCCGTCTGGCTGGACTACGATTGCGACGGGCATCTTGATCTCTTCATCGCCGGATACTGGCCGGACGGCCTGGACCTGTGGCATCTTGAATCCACCAGAATGATGCCGGAGAGCTTCGAATATGCCGAGAACGGCGGTCGGAAGTACCTGCTGCGCAACCGGGGCGACGGGCGGTTCGAGGACGTTGCGGAGCGGGTGGGCATTCGAAGTCGGCGCTGGACCCTCGCTGTGGCGGCGGGGGACCTGAACCGTTCAGGGTACCCGGACCTGTTCCTTTCCAACGACTATGGCGTATCGGAGCTTTACCGGAACCTTGGCGGGCGGTCTTTCGAGGAAGTCGGGCGACGGGCGGGCGTCGGATACCAGCCGAAGAGCGGAATGAACGCGGTATTCGGCGACGTGTTGAATCAGGGTCGGCTGGCAATCTACGAGACGAATATCTCGGAAGCGGGGATTCTGCTTCAGGGCAACAACCTCTGGATCGCCCGGCAGGGCAACGCTCTGGCATTCGAACGCCTCGCGCAGGTGATGGGCGTGGAACTGGGCGACTGGAGTTTCGGCGCGCAATTCGGAGATCTCAACAACGACGGGCGGCTGGATCTGTACCTGACCAACGGCTACGTGTCCGCCTCGGAGTCGGATAGCTATTGGTACGATTTCTCCCAGGTTGCCGGAGGACACAGGGCGATCATTTCGGACGCGAAGAACTGGCCGGCGATGAAGGGACGCAGCCTCGCCGGCTATCAGAGGGCGCGTGTATGGGTGAACGACGGGATGGGCCGGTTTGAAGACGCGGCTAAGGCTGTCGGCGTGGACGACCGGTTCGACGGCCGCGCGGTTGCGCTCGCGGATCTCTGGAACCGCGGGGTGCTGGACGTCGTGGTGGCCAACCAGCGCGGTCCGCTTCTCATCTACAGAAATACGGTGAGTACCGAAAGACAATGGGTCGGGTTCGAACTGGCAGGCGTTACGAGCAATCGAAGCGCGATCGGGGCGCAGGTGAAGCTGTTCTGGAACGGACAGGAGCAGATGCAGGAAGTGTCCGGAGGCAGCGGCTTTTCGTCGCAGAACCAGAGACGGCTGCACTTCGGGCTGGGCGTCGATCCAACGCTGGAAAAGGTGGTTGTGACGTGGCCGTCGGGCCGTCGCAGGACGATGGATAACCTGGCGTTGAACGTCTACCACCGCGTCGAGGAACCGCAGTAGAAAGCTGGTGTTCTGTCCCGGAAATAAGTTGCCTGAATTCGACCGCTGAGTCGCCCGGCTCGCAAGGCGCCTGAGCGCAGGCGACCTGCGTATGGTCGGCGAGCGAGGGGAACGTAGCGAGACGGGATGAATCGGCGGCCGAATGGTGAGGAATTTTCGGGACAGGACACTAGGCTTCGGCTGCCCTGTCAGCGTTCCTGCCGAAACCGATCAGGACCGCCGGAATGATCGCCAGGCCGATCAGCAGCCCGCACCACACGGGATAGAAAAACGTCGCGCCGACGTACCCTGCGAGCGCGGCGATGCCCATTGTGGTCAGGGCATAAGGAAACTGGGTCCTCACGTGGTCCAGATGGTCGCATGAAGTGGCGAGGCTGGACATGACGGTCGTGTCGCTGATCGGCGAGCAGTGATCGCCGAAGATTGCGCCGTCCAGTACGGCGGCGGCGGCGAGAATGGTGAGCGGGAGGCCGCCCATGCTGTGGGCGAGGGGAACCGCGGTGGGGATGAGGATCGCCATGGTCGCCCACGACGTCCCGATCGAGAAGGCGACCGAAGCCGCCAGGAGAAAGATGAGCAGAGGCAGCAGGCCGGGCGCCGCGATGGGCGATAGCGCTGCCGCGAGGTACGTGGACGTACCGATGTCCTTGCAGACCGCCTGAATGGCCCAGGCCATGATCAGGACGGCAATGGCGTAGTGGATGCCCGTGACGCCCTGCGCCCAGGTCGATAGCGCCGCCAGCGGTCGGATGGGTGCCGGTCCTCCGCCGGGACGGCGCCTGGTAACCGCGATGATGAGCGCGACTGCGGAACCCAGTATGGCGGAAAGGAAGAGTACCCGCGCGTTGTCGGCGTTGGAGAAACATGCGGTCCAGTACGGGAAACTGAAGAGCGAGCTTGCCAGCCGTATCGGCCGGACGTCGGGATCGTTCCAGGTGTCCGCGGCCATGCCGCCGATGACCGCGGCGACGACGATCAGAACGGGCGCGGCCGCGGCCCACCATGCTGGCCGGACGCCCTCGGCGGGCAGGGTCTCCCTGCTGCGGCGCGCCGCCAGAGGCGCGGCCCCCGGCCGGAGCACCTGCCCGGTCGTCCTTGCCCTGTATTCCGCGCGGTACATGGGTCCGTAGTCCCGCTGGAGCCATGCTGACGCGACAACGAAGGCGAGCGTAAAGAGGCAGTAGAATCGAAACGGGAGGGCGTGGAAGAAGAGCTGATAGCCTGAAACGCCGGTGCCGAGGTCCCTCATGAGGTCGCCGAAGAGTCCAACCTCGAATCCGATCCAGGTGCTGATGACCGCTACGCCTGCGACCGGAGCGGCGGTGGAATCCACAATGTACGCGAGTTTTTCACGGGAGATCCGGAACCGGTCGGCCATTGGCCGAAACGTGGTGCCCACCACGATCGTATTGGCGTAGTCATCGAAGAATATCGCCAGCCCCATGAAGAATGCGGCCAAGCGTGTGGACTTCGCGCCTTCCGACCGGGAGGCAAGGAGTGCGGCGATACCCTGGTTGCCCCCCGCCAGCGACGTGACCCTTACCATGCCGATCAGTGCAGCCGTAAAGCCGAGAATGTAAAGCTGAAACGACGATCTGAGCGGCGTCCAGACGTAATTCACGGCTGCCCTTTCGAGGGCCGCGAAGGGGAGCTCGTGCAGCGGCGCGCCGCCGACGGTCAGTACGCCGCCACTGACCACCGCCAGGGACAGCCCCAGGAGAACGCGTCCGCTGAAAATGGCAACCAGAATGGCCGCTATCGGAGGAAAAAGGCTCCGGCCGTCCACGTACTTCAGCCGCGCCCTTCGCTGCGACGAGGCTGTTGACGCGGTCAGGACCAGGCCTTCCGGTTCTTGACTGCACCCAACCACAATTTCAGACGCACCGGGCCGGGGGGTCTTTCGGCGGCGGTGTACTTCCTCGAAACCGGAACGACAGCGAGGGTCCGGTTTGTCCTCGAGCCGCCATGGACCGTCACCCAGCGCTTTTGACAGGAGCGGCAACTCCGACACGACCTGCTGATGAATAACGCCATCCCGGTTGGCCGGCAACATTGCGACGAAAACCGCGGCCAGCGAAAGCGCTGTCAGAACGCGCACCGGCGTGACTGCCTTGTTTTTTTCGTTCGCTTTCGGACTCATAGTTCGACTGTCGGCGTGACCGGCTATCGCGAAGACATCAGAGGTTGGGAATCCGTGACAGGGATGCGCTCATCGGAAAAAGACGTTTCCATTCGAACGATTGCATCCTATCTTTATATTACGTGAGCCAGTGGCAACAACCCCGATCAGCTATAACTGAAGGGGTACCATGATAGACAGGTTCAAGGAACGAACCAACGAAATCCTGGACAAGGCGCAGACGGGCGACAGGACGAGTCGACTGATCGACCTGTTCATCATGGGTTTGATCGTCCTCAACGTCGTGGCAGTCATCCTTGAAACAGTGGCAGCCGTTCTGGCGTCGTACCGCTGGGCATTCGAGGCGTTCGACGCCTTTTCCGTGGGTGTCTTTACCGTTGAATACCTGATGCGCATGTGGTCGTGTACCGCTGACGGACGGTATTCCCGTCCCATTCGGGGTCGAATGAGGTTTTTCCTGACGCCCCTGGCCCTGGTGGATCTGATTGCGATCCTCCCGTTCTATCTGCCTCTGGTGACGACGGTCGATCTGCGGGTCCTGCGCGCCATGAGGCTGTTGCGGTTGTTCAAGCTGGGACGGTATTCCACGTCATTGCAGACGCTTGGCAATGTGCTGCGGAAGCACAGGGGCGAATTGGTCGTGACGCTCTTCGTCCTGCTGATCATGCTGGTCATCGCGTCGACGTTGATGTACTTTGCCGAACACCGCGCCCAGCCCGATGCCTTCTCGAGTATTCCCTCAGCGATGTGGTGGGGCATCGTGACGCTGACGACGGTGGGATACGGAGACACGTACCCGGTAACCGGCGTGGGCAAGGTGCTGGGCGCCGTGATCGCGCTTCTGGGAATCGGAATGTTCGCCCTGCCGGCGGGCATCCTCGGATCGGGATTCGCCGGGGAAATCGACCGGCGAAAGAAAGAGGAGGGCATCTGTCCGCACTGCGGACGTGAGATGGAGTCCTGATTCTGTTGTTGTTCGATTGATAACGCAAAGGAGAGGCCAGGATGGAGACGACGGTTGGATGTACGACCCGGCCCTACGGCCAGCTGAATTACAGCGAAGCCTACAGCCGGATTGCGGAAGCCGGGTACTCGGACGTGGCGGTTTTTGCAAACGAAGGCCGGGTGCCCGTGGGGCCCGGGAGTTCCCCGGCAGAGGTTGCCGCGGTGCGGAACGCGGCGGATGCCGCGGGCGTGGTTCCATCGATGCTCATCGGAGGCACGCAGTTGGGAGGAGGGCTGGCAGCGGCGGTGGACGCCTACAAGCGGCTGATCGACAATGCGGCTGCGCTGGGCACGACCTGGCTCCTGGATTGCGGAACCAGCAACGAAGCCCACTTCGATGACTATTTCGAGTTGATGCGGCAGTGCGCGCCCCATGCGTACGAGGTCGGGGTGAACATCACCATGAAGCCCCACGGGGGTATCAGTCTCACGGTGTCCCACCTGCTTGCGGCTAATAGCAACGTGAGCCACGCGGCGTTCGGCATCTGTTTCGATCCGGGAAACATCATTTACTATACGAAGGGTGAGCTGCGGCCGGAGGCCGACGTCTCGGAAGTGGCGCCCGTGGTAACAACGGGGATCATCAAGGATTGCACGGTAACTGACGATGTGCCGGATGTGATGGTGACGCCGGGCGACGGGCTTGTGGATTTCCATGCGGTGTTGTCCGGACTGGCCGGCGGCGGGTTCGACGGACCGCTCTACGTGGAGTGCGTGGGTGGCAAGGAGCCGGATGAGGTGGACCGGGACATTGCGTTTACACGAGGATACGTAGAGGGAATCCTCTCGAGTCTCTAACTTCGAATCGTTCGTCAGGCCAGAACCGCTGTGACTTCGATTTCAACGTTGGCGCCGGCGGGGAGGGCAACCACCTGCACGCAGCTGCGTCCGGGAGGGTCATTAGGGAAATATTCCGCGTATACGGCGTTCATTTCGGCAAATTCGGATATGTCCGTCATATAGACGACCGTCCGGACCACATGGTCCATTTTTGCGCCGGCGGCCTCCAGGATCGCCGCGATGTTTTCCAGCGTCTGCCGGGTTTCCGCGGCAATCCCGCCGCTGACAATTGCGCCGGTTGCGGGGTCGATTCCCTTTTCGCCCGCGACAAAGATCAGTTCGCCCGTTTTGATGGCCTGCGAATAGGGGCCCACTGGAAGCGCGGCCTTATCTGTAGTTATCACCTCTTTCTGCATGACGCGAATTCTCCAGTTTAAGTTGCGGTACGTCTTGCGTAAGCGTTGAATAGACGGTTGCGCGCCGGGTTTACGGCAGTTGGTGCGTCCGCCTCTGTGGCCGTCTTTGATAACGTCATGAAGCCGGATTGTCAAGGAGAATCACCCGGATCGTCCGCGCCGGCGCCTCAAACACGGGTCAGGAAACGCGTGCCGGTTCGGATGGCTGTCTGCGGCGGCTCCGAATGGTGTGAGGGAATGCGTCTATGGGTAACGGATCTCGAGATGTCAGACGAATGGAACTGCCAAGTTGCGTTGAGTCTCTCCATGAGGTTGTGGATGCCGCGGCGCAGGTCACTGCCGATCTGGAGATGAGCGAGGATGCCTGCGACGAGGTGGCCATCGCGCTTACGGAAGCCGTGAACAATGCCATCTTTCATGGAAATGAGGGTGTGCGGGAAAAGCCGTTCACAGTCGAATTCACGGTGGTGGACGGGATGTTGCATATCGCGGTCCTGGATCAGGGACCCGGTTTCGACCCGGAGGAGGTACCGGATCCCCTTGCCGAGGAAAACCTGTTGAATCCGTCAGGCCGCGGCCTGCTGATGATGCGCGCAATGGTCGACGACGTCCAGCACCAGTTTTGCGCGGCCGGTACCAGGGTCGTCCTACGTAAACGCATTGCATCCTGAAAACTCGAGGCACAGACAAATAAACGAATTTTCGAATATACGAAGAGCGAACGACGTATTCCCGCTCCTTTGTATTCTCGTATTCTCGCCGTCTCGTCTTCTCGTAGTTTCGTTTTTTTTTCGCGTGATTCGCGTGATTCGTAGTTTCGCCTTTTTGGTTTCTACGTAGTTTCGTTCATTCGTAGTTTCGTAGTCTCGTATTCTCGCTCCTTGGAGGCGGCGCCATGCGTATAGAATCCATTGAGACCATTTCGCTGTCCTGTTTCTGGGGGCCGTCCGATCGGGGAGTCAAGCGGACCTGGCCCCTTCATCTTGTCCGGGCGGATAACGGGCTCGTGGGCATTGGGAGGGGTGGAAGCGCCGACCTGATCGAGCGGGAATTCGCGCCGATTCTCGTTGGCGAAGACCCACGCCGGCCGGCCCGGCTCTGGCAGCGGATGTACGATTTCGCGTGGCGCTTTCGGGGACCGGGCCGGGCTGCGATGGGCACGATCGGCGCCCTGGACGTGGCGATCTGGGATCTGTACGGCAGGGCGTGCGGGGAGCCGGTCTGGCGGCTGCTGGGCGGGTATCGGGACCGTGTGACCGCGTACGCGGACGGGATCGGCTACGAACACCAGAACGCGGAAGAGGTCGCCGCCCTCGTCAGGAAACACGCGGATCTTGGGTTCAAGGCCGTAAAGTTCCATCTGTCCGATGACGATCGGGAACTCGCGTTTGACAAGGTCCGGCTGTCACGCCAGGCGTTGGGCGACGACACGAGGTTGATGATCGACATCCACAGGATGTGGGAGGGGAAAACCGCGGCGCAGATGGCGCGGCGGTTCGAACCGTACGACCTTTACTGGATTGAAGAGCCCGTGCGCGGCGACGACGAGGCGTCTCACATGCGCATGGTGCGCGAGGCCACGGGGTCGCTGGTTGCCGGCGGCGAGGGCGAGGGCACGCTGTACGGCATTCGTCACCTGATCGTTGACGGCGGCTTGCAGGTTGTCCAGTCGGATATAATCGGCGGCGGCGGGTTTACGGGGCTCATGCGGATGGCGGCCCTGGCCGAGGCGCACCACGTCTACGTTGCGCCCCATGGAGCATCGTTTCCCGAAATCAACTGCCACCTGATCGCCGCCGCACCCAATGGGCTGATGGTGTCCGCCTGCCCGCATACCGAGCCGTACCAGATCTGGTCGCAACTCTACGATCCGCCTTTCAGGATCGTCGACGGAATGATCCACATGAGCGATGAGCCCGGCCTCGGCCTGACCGTCAACAAGGACTTCATCGAAGCGCATCGGGTGTAACAGGGGTACTTCGTGCAGATGATAAACTGATCAGTCAATTATCGTATCCTGACAGGCGGTTGTATCGGCCCTTGTTCCGGTTCGAACATATCGTCTTCAGGACATTTGGGCTCATTGACCCTGGTCCATTCTTCAATGAATACGCCTGTGTACTTATCGATCATACGCAAAATGAATTGATTTCGAAACCCGTGTACGCCCAGAGTGCCGATTCGCCAGGTAACGGCATACTCCTCCCGTTTGGAGTAGCTGTCCAACACAACCTTTCGTAGTTCGATTCCAATACTGAAAGCGGTTCGGCTAAGGTTGACATTTACGTATAAGACTGGATGAATCTCGTCCGGCGCGCCCACGACAAATTTCCTGGGTACATACAATTGAGCCTTCTGCAGTTTGTCCATTGCAACCTTTATTATTTGTTCCCTTGTAAGATCAATCCGCTCCGCGTTGTCCGGTAGTTCCTCAACCACGAGATGTACACCGAGACATCGGGTGTACAGTTGAAACTGCTGCAATTTGGAATTCGCCTCGGCCGTTTGAAAAATCGACAATAATGCCAGGACAATTACCATGTCGTTTTTCTCCTTGTTTTACGCTTCACATCTGTACAGAAACAGATCAATTAACTACGAACATCGCGAATGTACGCGAAACATATGGCTGTAGAAAGCGTCCGCGGCCATTGGCGCAACGCCTCGGTCCTGCCTTCGCGAAGCCTGTTATCCTGAGGAGGACACTGTGAGGGTGGGGCGGACATTCCTGTCTGCCCGCACGGATGGTTCTCCTGTGGGATGGTGACAGAAGTCTCGTTTGCTCCGCCATGTCAAGGAGGCTGCCAGGCAGTCGAAGTGTCCGCGCACAAGGTCGTCTACAAAGACCTTATGCTACACGTACGATCGAGACGGGAGATTCTTCGACTTCGCTCGGAATGACATGCGTTGCGATAACCATTGGCGATACGTGTCGGTCACGTGTTGGCACAAACTGTCATCCAGAGGAGGCCTGCGCGCGACGTCGGCGAAACATGTCCGTTACACGTACTTCCCATTGTCATATCCGGAAGAGGCGCAGGCCGACGAAGGATCTACTGCAGCATGGGATCAACGGCGAGCGTCTCCCAATAAGTCTGAACATAAATGCAGCACAAGCGTTCCTGCTTCGACGCCGCTCAGAATGAAGTGCGTTGCAACAAACGCGAACCCTTGGCAACCTGATTTTCGTTATCCGGGTCAGACCCGTACAAAATCGCTAATCGAACTCACTTTTCGAAACTCAACTCCAAGAATCCCACGGTTCTTGGACAGCAACGACAATCAGTGTACATTGGTGTTATGCCGGGGCATGCGGAATACAACCGCGGATATTGGTAAAATAAAGTGATAACGGCAGAAATGCAGGCAGTTCAAGACATGTGGCCGAAGCTGACGCCCGTTGTCTTCGTTCCTCACGCGGAGAGCGAATATCACCGGCTTATGATGGTTCTGGACGATTTGGTCGACATAGTAGGCGAAGACGATCGCCATCCCCTGGCCTCGCTGATGGAAGTCATCGGCGTGCTGATCGAGAAGTACGAAGACGAAAACGTCCCGGAACTGATGGATGTATAGCTGTTGGATGACCTGTTTTCGCCGAGCTCTGACCGAGCCTTTGTTTGTGAGTTGGGTGACGCAGGATCATCGCGATAAGGATCAACAGGAACTATGCGAACCCGCGCGTATCCAATTCCACAACGGACGTGTATTCTACTACTCACTGCGAGTCGTTGCTGGACCTGGTAAATCCCTGTAGTCGCTGCACGGGACACGAGCGACCTGCGACCGAAAGCGATCTGACCCCGTTCACGGCGAGATCCACCATTATCCGGAGCGAGGGCATCCTGCCCTCGGACTTCGTGTGACCGATCAATAGCCGATTCAAGGGCTTATTGTTTCCCTTGTATCCGATATCACCTTGAAAATGTCGGCGTCGGAGCCGCGCGAATCAGCCGTCGAAGACAGGATGCCCTCGCTCTCGGGATCGCCGCCGCAAAGTTAAACAGGAACGACGTGAACCGATACCTGATCGTCATCGAAGTTACCGAAACAGGGTTCTCGGCGTATTCTCTGGACCTTCCCGGGTGTGTGTCCACCGGCGCCACACGGCAGGAAGTGGAAGCGAACATGAAGGAGGCAATTGAGTTTCACCTCGACGGAATGAAACATGAGCTCTATCCAATCCCGGAACCGACCGCGGAGTCGGTTTATCTTGAGGTAACTCCATAAGTTCAGGTAATTCCTTAATTTAAGACGATATTGAAGCCAGTTGAGCGCCAGCGCCAGGTACGCAAAGATTGTTGAATGGTCCGAAGAGGATCAATGCTACGTCGGCAGTGCGCCCGGACTGATTTACGGTGGTTGCCACGGAGACGACGAAAAGGCCGTTTTTGATCATCCATGCCAGATTGTAGAAGAGGCGATCGAAATATACCAGAAGGACGGAAAACCTCTACCTCCGGCAACGTCGACCGCCGAACCGGCAAGCCGGTGATGCACGACTATACGCTCCGCGAAAGAGATATTCTTGTAACTTCCGACTGATATTGACCCGAGATCAAATATGCGGAGCGATTGCGAATGACCAGACCATGCCAGTTGAAACGCGCGGAACTGAGTGACGAACAGGCGCGGATTTACGATGCCATCCTCGAGACCCGGGGCAGCATCGCCGGGCCGTTCGGAATCTGGCTGCACAGCCCCGAGTTGGCCGACCGCGCGCAGAGTCTGGGCGAATTCGTCCGGTACCGCACCTCCCTCGAGCCGAGACTCAGCGAACTCGCCATTCTCGTGACGGCGCGATTCTGGGATTGCCAGGTGGAGTGGTCCCTGCACGAGCCCTTCGCCGTGGAAAGCGGGTTGAGCGAGGGGATCATCGACGCGGTCCGCCACGGGCGGGATCCCGAATTCGGCCGCGACGACGAACGCGCTGTTTTCCAATACGTCAGCGAATTGCTGAACAATCGATTCGTTCCGGAAGGCGTTTTCAACGAGGCGCAGGAAGCCGTGGGAACAACCGGAGTCGTGGAATTGACCGGGATCGCCGGCTATTACAGCCTGGTGGCACAGACCCTGAACGCGTTTCAGGTTCCTCTTCCCGATGATTACCGGCCTACGCTTGTCGACTGTCCTACTTTCGAACCCTAGAGACCAACGT
>CAZKDZ010000005.1:0-12802 GCA_964551635.1 uncultured bacterium
CGGACCCGCCGAGGCCGGGTATCATGGTTGAAATGTACCAGCATCAGGCGCTGTGGGACAACCGGCAGCACCCGAGGGTGTACGGTGCGTTTGCGGAAGTCTGGGGGACCGGAAAACTCTGGGTGAGTTTCGACAGGACCAGCCTGAACCCGCCGGAACGACCCGGCTTCAGTTTCAAGGGTCCTTATTTGCACTGGGATATTTCACTGGACGACCCGTCGCGCTTCATGGTCCAGGGTGTGCTGTATCTGTCCGATACGGCGGCGAACCAGGGCGCGTTCACGTGCATCCCGGGCTTCCACCGGCGAATTGAGGACTGGCTGGAGACGCTATCGGAAGAGGACGACCCCAGGCGGCGGATGCAGGAGGAATTCGGACATCAGGCGAGGCCGATCGCGGGCAGGGAAGGCGATCTCGTGATCTGGCACAGTCTGTTGCCCCATGGAAGCAGTCCCAACTCGGCCGACCTTCCGCGCATCGTGCAATACATCACGATGACTCCGGCGAAGGAGGAGGACGATTCGCTTCGGGAGAGCCGGGTCGAGGGCTGGCGCGAACGCCTCACGGGATTGGGGAAGAACCAGAAGGAAAAGGAGCATTTGGAAGGCAAATCGGCACTGCTGACGCCGCTCGGGCGGAAGCTCCTGGGTCTGGATCGCTGGTAGCGCACCTTTGTCCGCAGCCGGCAAATCCAAAAGCCTGTGCATTGCCGCCGAACCTGGAAGGCCGGGGGATCCATGGTTTTTCACCACGACGACCGCGAGTTCAGGCTGGTTGCCAGACATGACGGCGACTTCTGGCTCGTCGAGGTCTTTGAGATCGTGGACGGTACGCAGCGCCTTCGTTTTGAGTACAAGCTGAACGCGCCACGGGATGAGGCCGCAGCGCGCAAACGGGCGTGGGAACTCTTTTCATCTCGGAACCTTGAAACCGGGAAGACGGGAGACGGGAGAGGGTAGCGAACCACACCCCGCACCACGACCTGGTGAGAAGGAAGACGGGAGAGGGAAGAGATCGCATGCCGTAAAGGGTTTCATCTCATGCCGCAGGCAAAACGGAGGAACAAATCGGCAAGGGCTTCTTCTCCCGTCTACCGGCTCCCGTCTAACCGCTTTTCTTTTATTGTTCCGGATTATTTCTTTCTGTCGTCATCCACGACTTCGTACTCCGCGTCCACCACGCCGTCATCCTGCTTCTGATCGCCTGCTGCCTGCCCCGGTTCCCCGGGACCTCCCGGAGCCCCGGCCTCGGGTCCCGCCTGCGAGGCCTGCGCATAGAGTTCGCTGGCCACCTGGTGCCACTCCTGGGTGAGCGCTTCGGTGGCGGATTTGATTTCATCCGCGTTTTCACCCTTCAGCGTTTCCTTCACCCGGTCCACCGCGGCCTGCACCTTGGCTTTGGCGTCTTCGTTGATCTTGTCGCCCATCTCTTCGAGCTGTTTTTCTGTCTGGTATACCTGCTGGTCCGCCTGGTTGCGAACCTCTATGCCCTCCCGCCGCTTCTTGTCTTCCGCGGCGTTTTCCTGGGCGTCATTCACCATCCGGTCGATTTCCGCGTCGGAAAGGCCCGAGGAAGCCTCGATTCGGATGCTTTGCTCCTTGTTCGTGCCCATGTCTTTGGCGGACACGTTCATGATCCCGTTGGCGTCGATGTCGAAGCTGACTTCGATCTGGGGGGTGCCGCGCGGCGCGGGTGGGATGCCGTCCAGGTGAAACCGGCCGATCGTACGGTTGTCAACCGACATTTCCCGTTCGCCCTGGAGCACGTGCACCTCAACCGAAGGCTGACTGTCGGCAGCGGTCGTAAACACCTGGGACTTCTTTGTGGGGATGGTCGTGTTGCGATCGATGAGCTTTGTCATCACGCCGCCCAGAGTCTCGATGCCGAGAGAAAGGGGGGTCACATCCAGCAGCACCACGTCCTTGACGTCGCCCGAAAGCACGCCGGCCTGAATCGCGGCGCCCACCGCGACCACCTCGTCCGGGTTTACGCCCCGGTTCGGTTCCTTGCCGAAGAGTTCCTGGACCGCCTCCTGGACTTTGGGAATGCGTGTGCTGCCGCCAACCAGAATGACCTCGTTGATCTCCGACGGGGAAAGACCCGCGTCCCTGATCGCCTGGACGCACGGTCTCTTGGTACGTTCAACCAGGTCTTCCACGAGTTGCTCGAACTTTGCCCTGGACAGGGTCAGGTTCATGTGCTTGGGACCTGACGCATCGGCCGTGACAAAGGGCAGATTGACGTCCGTCTGCAGGGAACTGGAGAGCTCGCATTTGGCCTTTTCGGCCGCTTCCTTCAGCCGCTGAAGCGCCATCGGATCGTTGCGCAGATCGATGTTGTTCTCCCGCTGAAATTCATCCGCGAGCCAGTCGATGATGCGTTGATCGAAGTCGTCGCCGCCCAGGTGGGTGTCCCCGTTGGTGGACTTGACCTCGAATACACCGTCGCCGAGTTCCAGAATGGAAATGTCGAACGTTCCACCGCCCAGGTCATAGACGGCGATGATCTCATCGTCTTTCTTGTCGAGGCCATAGGCCAGGGACGCGGCCGTGGGCTCGTTGACGATGCGTTTCACTTCCAGGCCGGCGATTTTTCCCGCGTCTGTGGTGGCTTTGCGCTGTGCATCGTTGAAGTACGCCGGAACCGTGATTACGGCGTCCGTAACGGTTTCGCCGAGGTATTCTTCGGCCGTCTGTTTCATTTTCTGAAGGACCATGGCCGAGATCTCGGGAGGGGTATACGTCTTGTCGCCCAGTTTCGCCGTAGCAAGACCGTTGCTGTCCCTCTGGACTTCGTACGGGACTTCCTCAATTTCGCTGGGCACTTCCTCATAACGCCTGCCCATGAAGCGTTTGATGGAGTAGACCGTATTCTGCGGGTTCGTCACCGCCTGTCGTTTTGCCACCTGCCCGACGAGGCGTTCGTCGTCCTTGGTGAAAGCGATCACCGACGGGGTGGTGCGCCCGCCCTCGGCATTGGGAATCACGACGGGATCGCCCCCCTCCATTACAGCCACGCAGGAGTTGGTCGTTCCCAGGTCGATTCCGATAACTTTGCCCATTTTTGGTATTCCTTTCTATTTAAGATAACGGCGTGATTTATGCCGCCTTTTCCTTGCTCTTGGATTTTGCGCCGCTGCCGCTTTTTTCTTTCTTGTCCTTTTTCTTGTCTTTCGGGGCGTCCTTCTTTGCGGCCTCCTTGTATCCTTCGCTCCGGTAGTCGGTAATGTAGAAACCCGATCCCTTGAAGATGAGTCCCGCGCCGGCGCCGATGAGCCGTTTCAGCTTACGTTCGCCGCACTCCGGACATTTGCGAAGCGGCGACGAGGTTATGCTCTGAAAATGCTCGAATTCATGGCTGCACGCTTCACAAGCGTAGTCATACGTAGGCATAAACGGCTTCCTTTTTCTGAGTACTTCGGATTGACAACGAGTACGACAGTGCAATTAAAGCAACATGAGTACCAAAGCATCAAAAACACACTGAAATATATGAAAAACAGCCAGATATCGAATCATACGCGTAACCTGGGCCCGCCTGCAATCTGTCTTTTTTGCAGATTTATGCCATTTTGGCATATACCAGAAAGGATGACTGCACACTTTGCAGCCATCCTTTGTGTACAACCAAAGCTGTCAGCGATCAGTCGTCAGCGGTCGGCAAGAAACGAAAGGCAAAAGCAAGAGCGACACCTCCACCCGGCCCCGCAGACCTCTCTCCCCGTCCCTCTCTCCTAAAGGAAAGAGGGAGGAAAGACGTGTTTCGCTCTATCAATTGTATTTCACAACCGGCGACGGGCGGTACGGGGGTGGTCAGTTGCTATTGGTGCCGGCCCTGTACCGCCGCAACAACCGCCTCAGCCGCTTCTTTCAATTCGCGGGCCACCGTGAATTTCAGATCCGAGTTCTCCAGAATCCGCGCGCCTTCCTCGGCATTGGTACCCTGCAGGCGCACCACGATCGGGAGGTCTACCGAGAAATTCCCCAGCGCCTGGACCACACCCTCGGCGACCCGGTCGCATCGAACGATTCCGCCGAAAATATTGATGAGCACGGCCTTGACGCCCGCGTCCGAAAGAAGGATACGGAAGGCGTTCTCCACCCGCTCCACGTTGGCGCCACCACCCACGTCCAGGAAATTGGCGGGCGACGATCCCGCATATTTGACGATGTCCATGGTGGCCATGGCCAGCCCGGCGCCGTTGACCATGCAGCCGACCTCGCCGTCGAGCTTGATATAGTTGAGGTCGAACCTGGATGCATCCACCTCCAAAGGGTCTTCCTCGTCGGTGTCGCGCAGTTCCCGAATGTCATTGTGCCGGAAGAGCGCATTGTCGTCGAAGTTCATCTTGGCGTCCAGAGCCACCAGGTTGCCGTCGGCCGTGACGACCAGGGGGTTGATTTCGGCCAGGGAGCAGTCGGTGCCGAGGTAGGCGGCAAAGAGCCGGTCGATGAACCGCACGCCCTGTTTGAACGCATCTGACTCCAGGCCGAGGCCGAATGCCAGCCGGCGGGCCTGAAAGGGCTGAAGTCCGACCGCCGGGTCGATGGTTTCCCTCAGGATCTTCTCGGGCGTCTCGGCGGCCACTTCCTCGATGTCCATTCCGCCCTCGCTGGAAGCCATGATGACAAGCCTGGACCGATCCCGGTCCAGTACCACGCCCAGATAGAGTTCGCGGGCGATATCTGTGGCGCTTTCGATCCACACCCGCTTGACGTTCTGTCCTTCAGGGCCGGTCTGCGGCGTGACCAGGTTCCGTCCGAGCATGTCCCTGGCGTATCCATACGCCTCTTCCGGGTCGCCGGCGATCTTGATCCCGCCCCCCTTGCCGCGGCCGCCGGCGTAGATCTGGGCCTTTACGACAACGGCGCCGCCGAGCGCTTCCGCCGCGGTCCTGGCCTCGTCGGCCGTTCTTGCCAGACGTCCCTCGGGTACGGGTACGTCATACGACTTGAGGATTTCCTTGGCCTGGTATTCGTGGATTTTCATCGGGTCTCCTGATTAGAGCGTCGCGTCGGGGACGCGGAGCGGGCCTCACTGTATTTCTCTCAGGTCCTCTCCCGTCATGGCTTCCGGTTTGCAAAGCCCGAGCACGCCCAGAAACGTCGGCGCCACGTCGCATAGCCGGCCGCCCTTCCTGAGCCTTCCGCGAAACTGCGGATCGACAAGTACCAATGGCACGGGATTGGCCGTATGGGCGGTGTGGGGCTCGCCGGTCCTTTCGTGAATCATCTGTTCGGCGTTGCCGTGGTCCGCGGTGACGATCGCGACGCCTCCGACTTCGGCGATGGCTGTCAGGATTCGCCCCAGACACCCGTCCACGGTCGTTACCGCCTTGACCGCCGCTTCCAGTACACCGGTGTGGCCCACCATATCGGGGTTTGCGAAATTGCAGATCGCGGCATCGAAGCGTCGTGATTGTATCGCATCGACGAACTCTCGAGTGACGGCCGGAGCGCTCATTTCGGGCCTGTGGTCGTAAGTCGGCACGTCCCTGGGAGATGGGACCAGGATGCGGGTCTCGGCTTCGAAGGGTTCCTCCCGCTGGCCGTTGAAGAAATAGGTGACGTGCGCGTATTTCTCGGTTTCCGCGATACGCAGTTGCCGGAGCCCGGCCTCGCTCAACGTCTTCCCGCACACGTCCGGCATATCCTGCGCCAGGTCTTCGGGCGAAAACGCGACGCCGTCCACGGGTAGGCCGGATTCGTAACGCGTGAGGCAGGTATAATGTACGCCGGGATCGGCCGCACGCTCAAAGCCGTCGAAATCCCGCAGCACGAAGGCGCGAGTGATCTGCCGTCCCCGGTCACCCCGGAAATTGAAACAGATCACGGAGTCGCCGTTCCCGATTGTCGCCGGAGGTCCCGCATCGGCGCCCGCGATGACGATCGGCTTGACGAACTCGTCGGTCTCGCCTCGATCATACGCGTCCTGAATGGCCTCCAGCGGGTCGCCGGCGCGCGTCCCCCGGCCGAGCGTCATGGCATCGAACGCAACCCGGACGCGGTCCCAGCGCCGGTCCCGGTCCATGGCGAAGTATCGTCCGCATACCGTGGCGATTCTGCCAACTCCAACCGACGCGCAGATCTCTCTAAAGGCTGCCAGATGGCGAATACCGCTTTTGGGCGGCGTGTCACGCCCGTCGAGCCACGCGTGTACGCAGACCTGCTCCGGTTTCAACCTGCGACCCGCGGCCATTCTGAGCAGACCGTTGTAGTGGTTCGGCCAGGAATGCACCCCGCCGTCAGACACCAGTCCGATCAGATGGAGGCGGCGGTCGGTACCGGCAACCCGATCCATCGACGCGAGCAACGCCTCGTTCCGCGAAAAGCCGCCGTCCCTCACTCTGTCGTCGATCCGGGTGACGGCCTGCATCACGATCCGTCCCGCGCCCAGGTTGAGGTGCCCGACTTCGGAATTGCCGATCAATCCATCGGGCAGGCCCACGCTGCGTCCGCAGGTCTCGAGCGTCGTGGACGGGTACGACGCGCCGATACGGTCCATTGTGGGTGTATCGGCCAACGCGACCGCGTTGTGGTCCTCGTTGGAAGAAAGACCCCACCCGTCGAGGACGATCAGGGCGGCAAAACGGGGTTCTGGACTGGAAATCACGGAGTCGGAAAATACGATGTTGGTTTACCAAAGGCAAGTTGAAACGGGAACGAAACCGGCCCGTTCAGGAAAGGTTCGGGGGGATGGTTTTTCGGAGAATGCGGTGGAATGACCTTACGATAGGACGGGCGAAGGTGGTACTGCGGCCAACAAGCGCAATCGGCCGGGAAAGCCCGGGTTCGGGGAAACGAATCAGTCCACGATCCGGAATTCCCAGCGCCCTGGCGATACCCAGCGGCACCAGCCCGTGGCCGAATCCGCACCTGGCCATCTGAGCGATGCCCGCGAACGATTGCAGGGTCTGTTGGGGCTCGATGAGGATATTCCATTTACCTGAGAGTGTCCGGATGCGCGGTTCCAGGTGAACCCAGGTCGAGGCGTGGGGTTCGATCGTGATGACGGGAAGCGTTGTATCGCGGCGAAGTTGAATCGACTCCAGTCCCGAGGGTACGAGGACCATGGGCTCTTCCACGAGGGGCTCCGACTTGACGTCAGCGCTGTATTCCCCACGATCGGCGCACAGAGCGAGCATGTATTCCCCCGAGCGGACATGGTCAATGGCAACCGGGCTTCTGTGGGCGTTGATGACGAGTTCCAGCTGCGGGATGGCCTTTGCGACGCCGGCCAGAACGCGCGACCCCCAAGAGGAGAGTATGGATTCCGAGATGCCGATGACAAGGCGGCTGGCCTGAACGGGTGACTCGTCCGCGACAGCTTCCTTCAGGGCGGCCATGAACGGCGCCGTCTTCTCGAGCAGCTGAATTCCCGCAGCCGTGAGCCGGACGCGTCTGCCAACCGGTTCGATGAGTTTCCGCCCGAGCGCACTCTCGAGAGCGTCAATGCGCTTGCTGACGGCCGACTGGGAGATGCGCAGCCGGGTGCCCGCCTTGGTCATGGTGCCGGCCTCGGAAAGCGCGGCAAGGGTTTCAATATTCTCGATCATCTCTCAACGTCCTCGGCAAAGGCAGTGCGACCGCTATCTCTCAAGGCTCAATCTATTCCTTCCAGGAATATAACCTATAACAATGATTCGCTTTTGTATTGTATTGAATCTAACTAAATTCCTCCGCGATGTAAAGCGGGTACCCCGTAAATTCAGAAGCGGACGACGCCTTCCGTCGACCGCTCCGGCAGACTGAACCGCATGTTCGATTCTCACTTGCGGGCTTAAGATTATATTATAAATTATGTAAGTATCGCTTTGACAAATGAAGGGTAGAAGAAATTCGGGGAGACGGCAGAGGGTAGACGGTAGAAGAAGCCCTTGCCGATATGCTCCTCCGTCTTGCCTGCGGCATGAGAAGAAACTCTACAAGGCAGGAAATCTCTACCGTCTCACGTCTTCCCGCCTTTAGCTGACAGCTTCTTTAAGGATTTTCACTATGGCCAATATCATGGACCCCTTCGGATTGCGCGACCGGATGCCCACGGCCGGCGGCGACGTGTGGATCTATCGACTGGATCGCCTGGAAGCGACGGGCGTCGGCGCGATTTCGCGACTGCCCTTCACCATTAAGGTGTTGCTGGAAGCCGCGCTGCGGAATCTGGACGGATATCTGGTATCCGAAGACGATGTGGCGGGCTTGGCCCGTTGGGATGCTGAGTCGCCCGCGCAGGCGGAGGTGCCTTTCATGCCGGCGCGGGTTGTTTTGCAGGATTTCACGGGCGTGCCCTCCCTGGTCGACCTGGCCGCGCTGCGTTCGGCCATGGCGCGCATGGGAAAGGACCCGAGCCGGATAGAGCCCCGGATTCCCGCCGACCTGGTGATCGACCATTCCGTGCAGGTCGACCGTTTCGCGCGACGCGACGCGCTGCGCATCAATGCGGAAATCGAATTCGAACGGAACCGCGAACGCTATGAGTTCCTGAGGTGGGGGGCCAATGCGTTCGAAAAGTTCAAGGTCGTGCCGCCCGCCACGGGGATTGTGCACCAGGTGAACCTGGAATACCTCGCGAAGGGTGTCGTGCATCAGCGAGGCGCGGCCTTTCCGGACAGCCTGGTGGGAACGGACTCGCATACCACAATGATCAACAGCCTGGGCGTTCTGGGCTGGGGGGTCGGCGGAATCGAGGCCGAGGCGGTCATGTTGGGGCAGCCAATCTACATGGCCACGCCCGAGGTGGTGGGCTTCAAGCTGTACGGAAGTCTGCCCGACGGCGCGACCGCTACGGACCTCGCGCTGACGGTCACCCAGATGCTGCGCGCAAGAGGCGTGGTGGGCAAGTTCGTTGAGTTCTACGGTACCGGTCTGTCCGGCATCAGCCTTGCCGACCGGGCAACCATTGCGAATATGGCGCCTGAATACGGGGCTACCGTGGGTTTCTTTCCCGTTGACGCGGAAACCTTGCGATACCTCGAACGCACCGCGAGGTCGCAAGAGGAGGTGGACCTGGTGGCGCGGTATACGCGGGCGCAGGGTCTGTTCCGCACGGACGAAACGCCCGAACCCGCCTTTACGGAAACGCTCGAGATGGACCTCGGCACGGTGGAGCCGAGCCTGGCCGGACCGAAACGGCCGCAGGACCGTGTGCCGCTGGACGCCATGAAACGGGGTTTCGAGCAAGCGCTGACGTCACCCGTCGGCCACAACGGTTTCGGCGTGGAAGAGGCGGGGCGGGGGAAGAAGCTGACCGTGGCGGCCAATGGAAGGGCCGAAATCGGACACGGCGCCGTGGTGATCGCGGCGATTACCAGTTGCACCAACACGAGCAATCCCTCGGTGATGGTCGGCGCGGGGCTTCTCGCCAGGAAGGCGGTGGAACGGGGCCTGACGGTGCCCTCGTATGTAAAGACGAGCCTGGCGCCGGGGTCGCGCGTGGTCACGGAATACCTGAATGCGGCCGGGCTGACGCCCTACCTGGAACGCCTCGGGTTCCACACGGTCGGATACGGATGCACCACCTGCATCGGCAACAGCGGGCCGCTGCCGGAACCCGTGGTGGCCGCTATTGACGAAGGCGACCTGGTGGCCGCGTCGGTCCTCTCGGGCAATCGAAACTTCGAAGGCCGGGTGAATCCGCACGTCAAGGCCAACTATCTCGCGTCTCCACCCCTGGTGGTGGCCTATGCGCTCGCGGGCCGGGTCGACGTGGACCTGACCGGCGAGCCCCTGGGAGAAGATGCAGATGGAAATCCGGTTTTCCTCAGGGACATCTGGCCCACCCAGGAGGAAATCTCGGATACCATCGCGCACGCGCTGAAGCCCGATATGTTCGAAACGCAGTACAGCAACGTCTTCGACGGCAACGAGACCTGGAACGCCATCGCGGGGCAGGAAGCGGCGCTCTATTCATGGAATGCGGACAGCACGTACGTGCAGGAGCCGCCCTTCTTCACGGAACTGACCGAAGAGCCGGAGCCGGTTCGGGAGATTCGCGGCGCACGGGTGCTGGTGATGCTGGGAGATTCGGTGACGACCGACCATATTTCACCCGCGGGCAGTATTGCGGTGGACAGTCCGGCTGGCAGGTACCTCATCGAAAGCGGGGTGGCGCCGAAGGACTTCAACTCCTACGGTTCCCGCCGCGGCAATCACGAAGTAATGGTACGGGGCACGTTCGCGAATATTCGCATCCGCAACCACCTGGCGCCCGGGACCGAGGGCGGCGTCACCGTTCATCTTCCCGGAGGGGAACAGATGTCGATTTACGACGCGGCGGTGCGATACGCACAGGAGGGCGTGCCGCTGGTCGTTCTTGCCGGCAAGGAATACGGCGCGGGGTCGTCGCGCGACTGGGCGGCCAAAGGGCCGGCGCTGCAGGGGGTGCGGGCCGCGATCGCGGAGAGTTACGAGCGGATTCATCGCAGCAATCTGGTGGGGATGGGCGTGCTGCCGCTGCAGTACAAGCCCGGTGAGAACGCGGCGGCGTTGGGGCTGAACGGCAGAGAGGCGTTCGACGTCGAGGGAATTGTAGACGACCTGCGCCCGCTGCAGGACGCAACCGTGACCGCGACGTCGGAAGACGGCGACGTCACGACGTTTAGCGCCACGGTTCGCATCGATACCCCTGTGGAAATCGACTACTATCGGAACGGCGGCATTCTGCACACCGTTCTCAGGAATTTCCTGAAGGAATCCTGATCCACGGAATCGAACCGACGGAGGCAGTAATTCTGGCTCCCGTCCATGCGGAACGAAAAAAGGCGGGGCTAAATGTCTATTTTCCCTTTCTATATAATCAACTTCGCAGACTGCTGCAAAATAACCCACTGTATACAATATATAGTGGGTTTTAAAGTACCAGAATCTATTCAATAAATGCCAAATTTAAGGTTTTCTCCACTCCCTGGGCCGCTCTGCAATAATCTTACCGCTACGGTCTCTGACGATTTCCTCTAGCTGACAACGCTCAAGATGGTTTTCAGTGATTTTGGCTTTTCCATTTGCAGCATTAATCAAGCTCTGCACTCTCATACTTCGTGGGGGAAGTACTATCGTGATTGGCTTTTGTAACGAATGGTTCAGAGCTCCAACAACCATGGCAAAATCTGTATCTTGTGTAATCAATAACGCGGAGTCGAATCTATCTTGAACTGCCTGTGCAGTTAAAGATGCAATCAAGTTCGCGTCAGTCTGTTTTTCTTCATGATAATCCCAGCTGTGACCGCATCTTTTGCAATTGTTCGTTCGGGTCTTAAACTTGCCCAATACAGGTGTGACTTTCTTTGCTTCCAAAGCATTTATATAGAGTTTGTGTCTGTTAGCTGCATCCTTTAGCCAAGTTGCAATAGCAGAAAAATAAAATACGTTTTTCAATTCATGTGTTTTTGGCGGAACAAAACAATTGCAAAGTTTCCATAAGTCTATCCATTTGAAGTGCGGTTTATTTAAATCTTTAACAGCGTGGTATAAATTGAATCCGTCGATGAACGCATGAACCTTCTTTTTCTCGTTCATGAAATATCCCAAAAAAATCCCACGGGCCGAAACCCGTGGGGCCTAAATAATAGACTCGCGTCTATCTATAGGAGCACCTGATATTAAGATAAACAATCGATGGTAGAAAAGCAAGTATTCATTCGCTTTTCGTTATGGGATTAAAACGAAAGTCCTTACATAAACGGCGATGGAAGCGTAAACCGAAACTTCGCTGATTTCTTGTTGTCTGCTAACCCATTCCAAGCGGATTACTACAGGCGAATCGAACTTGACGGAAACGTCCATATTGACTTCAACGAATTTGTAGCATTTGCGAAAAACTTTTCTTCCGGATCCCGAAAAAAGAAACCGGGTCCTCAGCGGTCCCCGGCCGTGTTTTTTGAATCCTGACGATCAGCACGAAGAAGGTTATTCTCAGAGCTTGAGCTTCCCCACGCTGGACCTGACGGCCTCCGCGGATGAATGAAACGCATTCCGTTCATCCGGTGTGAGGCCGATTTCAATGATTCCCTCCACGCCGGAAGCGCCCAGCTTGACGGGAACGCCCATAAACAGATCCTGGACGCCGTACTGGCCGGTAAGCCAGGCGGCGCAGGGAAGGATGCGCTTCTTGTCCCGGACGATCGCCGCCACCATTTCGGCAATGGCGGAAGCGGGCGCGTAGAAGGCGCTTCCCGTCTTGAGATGCGCCACAATTTCGGCGCCGCCGTTCCGGGTGCGCTCCACCAGCCGTTCGATGACGGCATCATCAAGCAGTTCGGAAAGCGGAATGCCGGCCACGGAAGAGTAGCGGGGCAGGGGCACCATGGAATCGCCGTGGCCCCCCAGCACGAAGGCGGTCACGTCTTCCACGGAAACGTCCAGTTCATCCGCGATGAAATAACGAAAACGCGCGGAATCAAGAATGCCCGCCATGCCAACGACACGAGCGGGCGAAAATTCCGTAACTTTCAGCGCCACGTAAGCCATTGCGTCGAGGGGATTCGTCACCACGATTACAATGGCGTCGGGCGCTGTTTCTTTGACGCGTTCGCAGACCGAACCGACGATATCCGCGTTTGTCGTCAGCAGGTCGTCCCGGGTCATGCCGGGCTTTCGCGCCAGACCTGCGGTAACGACCACAATGTCCGAACCGGACAGGCTGCCGGAATCGCTTGTACCCGAGACCCGGGTATCGAAGCGGTCAACCGGCGACGCCTGGGCAAGGTCCAGGGCGTCGCCCTCAGGAATGCCGTCGGCGACGTCGAGCAGACTCAGTTCCCGGCCGAGCTCCCCCTCCGCGATATGCTGCGCGGCGGTCGCGCCCACGT
>CAZKDZ010000006.1:0-32584 GCA_964551635.1 uncultured bacterium
CCTCGCCCGCGCGGTCCTGCGACTGTACGAGCCCACCGCGGGACGGGTATATTTCGAGGGACGGGACGTGAGCGCGCTGTCCGGCAGGGAACTGCGTGCGCTGCGGCGGCAGATGCAGATCGTCTTTCAGGACCCGCTGGCGTCGCTGAACCCGATGATGAGCGTGGGCGCCATCGTGGGGGACGCCCTGAAGATCCACAGGGTGGGCACGAAGCGGGAACGGGAGGAAGAGGTGGGCCGGCTGCTTGACCTGGTCGGCGTGGGGCGGCGGTTGGCGGACACGTTTCCGCACGAGTTTTCAGGCGGGCAGCAGCAGCGCGTCGCGATCGCCCGCGCGCTGGCCCTGAAACCGCGATTCGTGATCTGCGACGAGCCGGTCTCCTCGCTGGATCTTTCAATCCAGGCACAGATTCTGAACCTTCTCGAAACGCTGCAGGAACGCTTCGGCCTGGCGTACCTGTTCATTTCTCACGACTTGAAAGTCGTTGAACACCTCTCGGACGTTGTGGGCGTCATGTACCTGGGGAGACTGGTGGAGGTGGGTCCGACGGAAGCGCTGTACGGGCGGCCGCGCCATCCGTATACGCAGATTCTGCTGTCATCCGCGCCGCGTCTCGACCCGGATGCGCGGTCGGAGCGCATCATCCTGGAAGGCGAGGTGCCAAGCCCCATCGATCCCCCGTCGGGCTGTGCGTTCCACCCGCGGTGCCCATACCGCATGGACCGGTGCAGCCGGGAAACGCCGCAACTGACGCGGATCGGGACGGGACATCAGGCCGCGTGTTTTCTCACGGAAGGAGAAATCGAATGAAACCGGAACGCGTCCACGTGAACTATGGGCAGCCGGTGTCGCCGCGGTTCGACGTGGAGATGATTACGGACACGGCGGGGCGCCTGCAGACCGGAGGTAGCGGCGCGAGCTGCTGGGGATACAACCAGTCGAATATCGTCCGTTCGGGTGACGACGTCTATGCGCTGAGCTGGCGGGACGATATGACGCTTGTGGTGTTCCGGCGCGCCGGCGACGGGCGGTGGGAGGCGAGCGATCCCCTGCCTCCGGTGCCGCAGAACGGCAACCTGCTTGTCGACCGCAGCGGGCGGCTGCACGTGATCGCGGGCGAGAACGCCAGTTACCACGCCATTTTCGATCCGCCCGGCCAGGTCCGGAGGTTCACGATTCAGGAATACGCCACCGCGGACAGCCGCTTCGGCGCGTCGATCGACGCCGCCGGCCGCATCCTTGTCGCCGGCGGGCTGCCAACGATGGCCTGGTACGTGCTGGACCCGGAAACAGGCTATCGTCCGGCGGTATCGGGGAGCGTGACGCACGAACAGAACCGCGGCTACAACTTCGTGATCCTGAACGGCTCGGAGGCGCACTCGATTTCCAGCGACGACTATTTTCTCAAGGGCGAGCAGTTTCCGAACCAGACCGTGAAGCTGAGGGACCGGGAGACCGGCGAGATCAGTACGATTGAGACGCCCCGCGGCATTTACCCTGTCCTGAAAGCCTATTATTACTATTGCCCGGACGTATTCGAAACCCCGGAAGACTGGAGAATGACGGTCATCAGCGACGTGTCCGATACATTCGACGGCCGCGCCAGGGGAACGACCGATCATCAGGACCTGATGATGGATATGCAGGGGCGGGTGCACCTGACGTACTACGAGAACCGGCAGCCGGCCGCCACCGTATGGGCGGGACGGGGTCAGGACCCGGGGAACAGCCTGCTCTACCACGCGGTGGGGGACCCCGGCGGGCCGTTCGAACACTTCTGTATGGGAAACTTCAACGGGGGCCGGATCTACCAGGGGCCGGACGGCCGCTACCACTACTTCCTGACGCGCGGGGGCAGAAGCAACGCGGAGGGGGTCTGGTATGCCGAAGGCGAAGACGGACGCTGGGACCGGATCAGCGAACCGGTCCAGCTGGAAATGCCCTCCCGGCTCTGGCACTTCTTTACCAATACGACCCGCGCCGGCGGGACCCATGCGCCCTTCATCGACTGTTACTGGACGGGGCCTTCCGAGCAGAACAGCAATGAGGTGTTCTACGGACGACTGACACCCCGCAGCCGGGATGACTGACAGTCCGTCGACAACGTCGCTCGGAGGGGGCCGGCCGGCGCGATCAGTTCTTTCCCAGGCGGGAGAGGTCCGCGCGGGCGGCTTCGTCCGACGGGTCGAGCGAGAGGACGCGCTTGAGCGCCCGCCTGGCCGCTTCGATTCTTCCCGCGCGCTCGTAGTGCGCCGCCGCGCGGCCGAACGCGGCGGCCGCATCCCTGATCCGCCCCCTGGAAGCGTATATCCGGCCCAGGCGATCGTGCAGTTCGGGGTTTTCGGGATGGCGCAGCACCGCCCGCTCCAGAACGTCCAGCGTATGTCCTTCCGTGGACAGCCGCTCGAATTCCTTCAGTTCCCGTCTCCCTTCCTCGTGACGCCCCTGGAGCATAACGGCGCGTCCCAGCCCGTAGCGGGCCCTGGCATGGTCAGGGTCCAGCGCGACCGCCCGGCGGAATGCCGCCTCCGCTTCGGTCAGGCTGCCCATCCTCAGCAAAACCTCACCCAGCCCGAAATAGGCGCCCGCGTGTGACGGCGCGTACCGCACGGCCTCGCGGTAGGCATCCACGGCTTTCCGATCCTCCCCTAGAACGGCGAATGCCTCCGCAAGGGCCGACCGCGCTTCCGCGAAGTCGGGCGCCAGCCGGATAGCCTTCCGGAACGCCGGAACGGCGTCCGCGGTCCGACCCAGGACCATAAGCGCCCGGCCAAGCATGAAGGGAGCGTCGGGGCTCGACGGGTCCGCCTTTTCCGCCTTCCGGAAGGCGTCGGCCGACCGGGAAGCATTGCCCCGGGCGGCTTCAACGTCCCCCATCCCAAGCCACGCGGCCGGCGACGCGGGGTCCAGCGCGGCGGCGCGGTCGTATGCATCCAGCGCCTTGTCCAGGTAGCGCTCGCGCTTGTAATGGGCCGCGAGCTCCAGCCAGGCGGCCGGAAGGTCGGGTTTCAGGGTGACGGCCCGCTTCAGGGCCGCTTCCCCATCCTTGCCGTTGCCGAGCTTCAGTTCGACGGCGCCCAGCCTGTATTGAAGCTCGGCGCTGCCCGGCGCCAGCGCCGCGGCCCTCCTGAACGCGGCCGCCGCTGCGGCGAGGTCGTTGCGCGCAACGGCGAGAAGCCCGAGGGCCCGGTGCGCGTCCGGCAGGTTCGGCGCCAGTTCCGCCGCTCGCCGGTAAGCGCGTCCGGCATCCTGCAGCCTACCCATTCGCTGATAGACGGCGCCGAGTACGACGTGGGTGTGCCGGTAATCCGGCTCCAGACGGGCCGCGCGTTCCAGCATCTCCACGGCGGCGTCCAGGCGGCCCATCTGCGCGTTCAGGATACCGAAATTATGCCAGACCTCAGCCGATTCGGGCGCCAGTTCCGCCGCGCGCGCCATTTTGCGCGAAGCGTCGTCGAGTCTGCCCGCACCGGCGAGTCCGAGACCGGCTTCGAGCGCGTCGCGCGCAGCGGGCGGCAATTCCGTTGCCGCTGCGGTGACGTACGGGAAAAGCGCTGCGGCGAAGACAATCGCAAGAAATAAAGGCGTATCGCGAACGTACGCCAAGGGACGCTTCATCAGATTCGTCCTTTCGTGCCGTCAGGGAAAAAGCGATCAGCCGTCAGCTTTCAGTCGTCAGCTAAGATCAAAAACAAAACCAAAAATCCACATCTCCCCAAATTCCCTGCCTACGGCGTGTTCCTTTTGAAGCGACCAAAAGGAACCAAAAGTCGCCGCTGGGCGCGGGGCCTGCCATATGCATGGCGCGAATACCCTCACGGGACGCACCCGATACGCCGGCCTGCCAACCCCGGAGGATACCGCGAATTGGTGCGGGACGGAACAACGCGCCCTGCTCTGGGAGTGCTCTGGAGTGGCTCCGCGTATGTAAACGGTGTGGTTTCCAGGTTTAGAGCAGCTTTCAGCGATCAGCTCTCAGCCGTCAGCCAAAAGCGGTTCCTGTCCAGTAATGCCATCGGAAATCACGGATATCTTCACCGCCACGTGGGCAACCACATGGGTTGCCCCTACAAATGCGACATTCGCGCGCCCGGTCATGGTGGCAGGGGCTTTTTCGCGCAATTCCGTCCGGCAACAGAGCCCGGTACTGCCTGCATTGAACGCAGGCCAACGGCATTCGCTCTTACCTCTGAGGGTGTTCGCGGAAAAGCAGCCCCGCGGCGTTTGAGCGGCGCCTTTCTTTTTGGTCTTTTTTCTTTGGCGCATAAGAAAAAGGACGTAAATAATATAAAAATAAAGGATTTATGGAAAAAATCTGGCATGAAAACCACAAAATCCGTTGTCTGCCTTTCTATTCCAAGTCATGCCTGAGGCTTGATTTTTCAAGCGACCAAAACGTAGCGAGATGGGATGAGTCATCGGGAGAATCGCGAGACATTATCGCGTCAGGACACGGATCGGTCACCAAAAAAGATACGTCAGGACCTCGAACAGGCACAGACAAAAACCATCGGAGAACCAAAGTACGTATTTTTGTGATGCAGATCCTGGTTCATTTTTTTTAATTCGAACTATTAAAGACAGTCGATTTTCTCATTGTATTTCTGTAAAACCCGCCTTATATTGTGTATTGGTGCAATGTATGAATTGACAGGATGGAATTCCCATGCGGTTTAAACTGAATCCGGATTTCGTGCAATTTGCCGGCTGTCACACGGCCGTAGTTCCGAAAGGAGGTCCGAAGTTATGAAGTCAACGGGCATTCTCAGACTGGCGCTCGTCCCGGTTCTGGGCGCGTTTATTCTGTTCGGACTCGGCATCACGTCCGCTCCGCGCGCGCAGGACTTGCGTTACGCGCTCGGGGTCCACGGGTCCATGTTGCGGCCTGCAGGGCCGCTCAAGGGCTGGTATAATATTTCGCCGGCGTTTGTCGGTCAGCTGACGTACCAGGTGTCCGACCGAACGATGACGGAAGTGGAAGTGACGTACTCCCCGTTGTCGGACGCCGGGCTTTCCGACCGGCAGTTCACCTGGCACAACGGTCTCGGTGCCGCGAACGGGTCCAGGATAAAGAGTCCCGGCGCCGAGGCGAATATGTGGATCGGCGGCATCGTCGTCAACGGACTGCGCACGATCAAGCCCGACCAGGCCGGGCAGAGCGTTCCGTACATCGCGGCCGGCATCGGGTTTCTCAGGTATACCCACGAGGTATCGGGTCTGATCTGGCCGGGGCAGGTGGGCGAACAGATCAGAACGGACGCGCAGGGCATGGTTGAAACCACGGTTGACGAGGACGTGGCGCTGTCGATCAACACCGGGCTGGGCTTCTACCGCCGCACCTCCGATCAGTTCCTCGTGGATTTCAGGGTTCGCTGGAACGTATCCATGGGCGAATTGAGGCCCTACGAAGACTGGGAACTGAAGAAGACGTTTCCGATTTTCAGCTTCAACCTGATGGTCGGCGTCAAGTATTTCATGCGCTAGATGAGAATCCGGACTGCAGCCGTTGTTCTGATCCTTGTCTTCGTGGCCCGCCCGGAGCCGGAGGCCCGGCCCAAACGGGTGTTCCAGGTCCCCAACGCGAACGCGGCCCGGTGCCGCACCTGCCACCTGGACCGGGGCAGGACAACGACAAGGCTGGACATCCCGCTTTCCGAGTTGACGCACGAGGCAACTAATGAGGGCGACGAGGTCTGTGCCTCGTGCCACACGTACACCGGCGGCGGGGGTCCTCTGAACGCCTTCGGAGTGACGATAAAGAGTGGGTTTCTTTCCCAGGCCGGATTTTCCGGTAACGTGGTGTGGGGGCCCAGCCTCGCGCAGCTGGACTCGGACCGGGACGGATTCACGAACGGAATGGAACTTGGCGATCCGGCGGGCGCATGGCGGTCCGGCGACCCGGCTCCCGGACGGATCCTGTCGTTGAGCAATCCGGGCGTGTTCAGCAGCGTCCCCGTGATTTCGCGACGCCGGTCCGACTTCAACGCAGACGGCAAGGTTGACTTTGCGGACTTTTCAAGCTTCGCCGCGGCATTCGGCGCGAGCCGCGGCGAGGCGGCGTTCAATCCGGTTTTCGACCTGAACGGAAACGACACCATAGACTTTCAGGACTTTATCAGCTTCGCCGGGGACTTCGGCGCAGGCGAATGAATCCGTCTCTGAAGCCCCGTTTGAGACTGCTTGAATGCACTTCAACCGGTTTGGCAACAGGCAGGGAGGACCGCCTATGGAGAGGATCTTGAATCAGGGAGATTTCCACGGTTGGATCTTTCACGGGTTAACCAGTTAAGGAGTTGGCGTATGAGGCGTGGATTATCGGTTTTGGGCATCATTGCGGCGCTATGCCTGCTGGCGGGGCCGGCGCAGTCCCAGACCTTCTACGGCAAGATTACCGGACAGGTGACCGACGCGGACGGTGGCGCCCTGCCCGGGGCCAACGTCGTGGTGGAAGGGACGCGCTTCGGAGCGACGTCCGACAGCGAAGGGTATTTCGTCATCATCGGTGTCGAGCCCGGGCTATACACCCTGAAGGCATCGATGGTCGGTTACGAGGCGGTGATTCGGGAGCGGGTCAAGGTGGCCGCGGGCCTGACGACGGTGTCCGATTTTACGCTGCGTGAATCGGCGCTGGAGGCCGCGGAAATCGTGGTGAGGGCGGAACGGCCCCTGGTGGAGGTGGACCGGACGTCCAGCGAGGCGAAGATATCCTCGCAGGAGATCGAGCAGGTACCCATCATCAGGGGCGTCAGGGAGCACCTGCAATACGCCGTGGGCACAAACGTGAACGACAGTCCCGGCAATGGCGTGCGCATCCGGCATATGAGCTATTATTCGATGCGCGCCGCGCAGACCTGGACCTTCGACGGCATCGAATTGATGAACCTGGACACCTCGCAGCAGACGGGTGTCCGGCAATACACGAACCTGCCGGTAACCGCCGTCGGGGAGATGGGGCTGGTCAGGGGCGGGGCGGACGCCTCGCAGGCCTCGTCGCCCGCAGGCGTGGTGAACATCATCAGCAGGGAAGGCACCCGGATTTACCGGGGCGGCTTGGACCTCCGCATGGAATTGCCCGGCAAGCGTCATCGCGGCGCCAACGTGTACGACGCCACGCCGGGGCAGCGCGGCGGGGCGAACGGGTACTGGCGCGACAGGCTGCAGTGGAACAACCCCGAATGGGTGAACGAGCAGGATCCGGAAACCGGGCAGCAGATCCATGTCAAGCAGGACTACGAGAGTTCGGTCGGACATTTCGTGGAGGGATGGGTCACGGGTCCGTTGGGCGAGAACGCCACGTTCGTGTTGAGCGGCAAGACCAGCCGCGGCAAAATCAACCTGCCGGCGCCCACGCTGACGGGGCTGCGGCAACACAGTGTCTTCGGAAAAATCAGCTTCACCCCGTCGCCGAACCTCAAGGTCAAAGTGGGCTTCAACCAGTCCAACGAGCCCACGTTCTTCGGCGACGCCAACCGTTCGGTGGGGGGCAATCTCTTCCTCATCAACGGCACGACCGGTTACCAGCAGAACCGGGTCAACCGGATCTTCTACGTAACGGGCACCCAGAGCATCAACCCCCGGATGTTCCACGAATTCCAGGTGGGGTACTACGGCACGAAGACGGATCCGGGCGAAGACGTGGACGCTACGACAACCTCATGGCGAAGGGACAAGCTGGGCCAATTCAATATAGATCGGGAACGAAGGCGTATCGTGGTGGAAGACAACAACCGGTACAGCCTGAGGTACGACTTCACCGGTCAGCTCACCCGGCGGAATCTCTTCAAGGCCGGCTTCGTGTTTCAGAACATGAGCAATCTCAACTGGGACTACAACCGGTCCAGCGCGACCAACGCCACAATGAAGATCATGGCCGGAAACAGCGAGCCGGGCAAGCGGTATACGGTGAACCGGCTGGCCGCGTACGTGGACGAGAAGCTGGAGTTCCAGGGCCTCGTGCTGCACGCCGGCCTGCGCTTCGACAGCTTCTGGGGCGGGCCCGAGCGGACCCTGTCCGGCTTCATGAAAACATTGCCGGGCTTGAGGACCTACAAGGCCTGGCGCACGGGGCGGGTGCCGCTGGCGAAGACGCGGCCGATGACGAGCCTGTCGCCGCGGATCGGCCTCTCCCATCCGATCACCGAACGGTCCACCGTGCGGTACTCATACGGTGTGTACTACAAACCCCCGCAATTCTCCCTGCTGTGGCTTGAGCCCTGGACCACGTCCGACGCGGAGAACCACCCCGAACTGGATGACGTCTGGTTCGATCTGAACTGGATCGGTGGCGGACAGTGGCGCCTGGACGGAGGCTACCAGAGTCCGGGCGGGTTGCCGAATACCGCCGAATTCGAGGTAACCGGGGAGTGGAATTTCGTCAGCGACTTCGTGATGGAGCTTTCCACCTACTACCGCCGGACCGAGCGCGTCGGCTCCGGGGGCGTACACTATTTCCGGGATCCGGTACAGACCCTTACCTACGTCGGCCATCGGGGTCCCAACGCCCGCCTCGAAACCAAGGGGATCGAGATGGGCTTCACGAAGGCCTTTTCCAACAACTTCTCATTCCGGGTGGGTCTGGACGTGAGTTGGGTGCTGTTCAACTGGTCCGGCGGCTCCCAGCTGGTCATCAACACGTACCCCGACTCCAACTACATCGCCAGTTCGAAGTACTTCATGGTCGATGCGAACGACGAGATCGTGCGGCTGACCGACGACGAAATCAGGGCGATCGGCCACAGGTCGAACGAGGTGATTCGCAAGAAACGGCAGGAAGGGACGACGTTCGTCGGGGGTTGGGGAACGAACCGGCTGGACGCGATACGTCCGTGGAGTGAATATCCCGGTCTGAGCGAATCCGAGAAGCAGGAGATGCAGAACCTCTGGTTCGAGGACGTCTGGCGCCAGGTGGACGCGTTCAACGGGCAGCCGCCCACCACGAATGCCTCCTTCCAGTTCCTCTGGTCCACGCCGATGGACTGGGGGCCCGGCGAAGAAATCGGCGGCGCCAGGATTCTGGGCGGCATCCAGGCCAACGTCGTCTGGCGGCTGGACAACGGGCGCCAGTTCCAGATTACGCTTCCTGGAACAAGCGTGCAGACCGTCCGCAACCGTCCGATTTTCGTACGGACAGACCTCAACTTCCAGAAGTCGTTCAGGATCGGGGAGACCACCCCTACGTTGTACGCGGAGGTGTTCAACCTGTTCAATACCTTCTATGACGGCTCCTCCGGCGCCAATTACGTGCGCTGGGGCCTGAAGAAGCCCACACCCAACGACACCAACTACCTGAAGTACGGTGACTCGAATTTCAGGCGCGGCGGAACGCCGAGGTACGTGAATATGGGAGTGCGGATCGGCTTCTAGGCATGGATCTGACGCCGGGGTGGCGAGGCTGCCCCGGCGCAAACAGGCAGGGAGAAAATCAATGAGACGCATAACCATCATTACTGGCGCACTCCTGATCGCAGGCGCGTTCTGGCGTCCGGCCGAGGCCCAGCGGGCGACCATCTCCAACCTGGCCGGTGAATCGCTGACGCCCCGGCACCTCGCGCGCGGCACCCTCTGGCACAGCTTTCTCAGCACGGGCGCCGAGGGGGCCCGGCCGGTGGAAGGGAACTACGCCGGCCTCTATCTGGATCTGGCCTATCCGGGGTTCGCGCTGATCAGCTGGGGCGGCGGCGGAACGAACGACTTTTCCGCCTACTACGGGGAACAGCGCAGCGCGGGCAGCATGCACGTGGACCTGACGTCGCACAACGGCCGCGGCCACGGCTGGTGGATCGCCACCAGAGTGAACGGCGAGGCCGCGGTGAGCTGGGCCAACCCCCTCATATCGGCGATGGAAGAAAGCGAAGACGTGGTGGCGATGGCGGTGGATCCCAGCGTGGACTTCAGGGGCAAGTACGCGGGGCTTGGCAGCGACGTGGTCAGCCCCAATTCGGGGCGATCGATGGCCAACTGGTGGCCCGGCACCGGGGTGGAGCTGGATGCGCTGGAACCCAGGGAAATCCTGAATTACCGCATCGGCCGGTACAACGACGTTTCCACCGACAATTTTCCTGAAGACATCGTTCTGAGCAAGTGGACCACCGGGCTGGGCATTACGGGCGAGAAGGCGGCCTTTGCGTGGAACCACCCGGAATACGATGATTTCGTGATCACCGAGTGGGTGTTCGAGAACACCGGGGATACCGACGGCGATCGCGCGTCCGACCTCGCCGGCGGCGGACACAATCTCACGAACGTCTATTTTTCCTTCCATCACCGGTTCCTGCCATCATCCGCGGGCGTCTCCCGGGTCAGTTACAGGGCGTACTATTCCGACTACGGCACGGGAGACGGGTGCAGCAGCAATTTCGGACCCCTGGACAATTCCCAGGACGACAAGATCAAGTATACGGAGGCGCCCAATTACGACGGTCCGGCATCCGCGCGCGGCCTTCGGCTGACCTACCAGTACGACTGGGACAACTTCTGCCTGACAGGGCCTCTGGCGGACGATATCGGCGATCCGTACCGCTCCGAACACAGGTGCGCGCAGTGCACGTTCCCAAGTCTTATCGGCGTCGGGGACATCACGTCCCCGGCATGGATCGGCAAGGCGCCCATAGACGTGGATCCCACGGACGGATTCGTGGGGGATTCGGAGACCTACGAGGCGCCGAAGGTTCCTGAGCAGCCTTTCTCGTACAACTTCTTCCATTTTCTGTACCGGTATCCGTCCAGCGCGGCGGCCGCCGTCGGGTTACTCACGGACGAACCGAACCCGAATGAGATGAACCACGAGACGCTCTACCAGATGCTGGTCAGCACGCCGGAACCGTCCTATTTCAACGAGCCGCTTCTGGAACGCCCGACCAGGGGTTCGGGAAATCCCAACATGGGCGTGCCGCTGCTCCCGATTCCGGAAGTCCCGTTAGGCCCCATGCCGTATATGCCCATCCCAAGCTGGGAGTGGGAGGGGCGGCACGGCATCGCCGCGGGCTACACCCCGCTGGAAACCTACGGTCCCTATGACCTGGCGCCCGGCCAGAAGGTGAAGTTCGTGTTTGCCTACGTGGCGGCCGCTCCGGTAACTGAAAACTTCCGGGCATACCAGAAGTCGGGAGACACCGGCGAACTCAAGAAGGAAGAGAACGGCGCTGCGTTCACCAATCTGATCAACCACCTGAATAAAGCCAAGGAGGCCTATGCGCTGGGTTACGACTTGCCCAACCAGCCTCCCGACGTGGACGCGACGGTGTCCTCTTCCGAGAACGCCCGCAACCTGATTACCTGGAAGGGCGACCCGGAGAAGTCGATCAATCCGGATACCGGGCAATCCGACGTGGCGGGCTACCGCGTCTACCAGTCCGAGACCCAGCCGGGCCTCTGGAAGATGATCCAGGACGTACCGGCGAACGGCTCAGCGGAATACGCGTACGAAGACACGGAGTCGCTCGCGGGATTCCAGTACTATTACGCCGTGCGCTCCTACCAGGGCAGCGCCAATACCGGGTTCTCCAGCCGGGTTACGGGCGGCACCGTGGAAGGCGGGGTCCGGGCCTACGAGTCCGGAATCGGCGACGTTTCCACGTATTATCTGCCCCCGACGGGTTCGGCGCCCGACAGCCCGGTTCAGGTGCCCACCGCCAGCGCGGACCGGCTGGAAAAGGACATCCTCATCGTGCCGAATCCCTACATCCCCGAGTCGCCGCACACCTATGAGGCCTCAACCAAGATCCGCATCCTGAACGTTCCGAGGAAGGCCAAGATCAGGATTTTCTCGGTGGCCGGCGACCTGGTGGGCGAGGTGGACCACGATTCGCAGACAGAGGGCGAAGCAGCCTTCTTCCAGTTCAACAGAACGCATATCACCCAGTTGACCTTCGGCGTTTACTTCGTCACCGTCGAATCCCTGGTGTCGGAATCTCAGGGACAGGTGAAGGGCGCCAAGCTGGTCATCATTCGCTAAGGAGGTCGCCATGAGGCGCATATATCGGATCGGCTTCGCGGCGTTTGTGGGCGTCCTCTTGCTGGGCGCCCCGGCGTTGGCCGAAATCTCCAACCAGACGCCCGTGGGCGAGACCTACGCGGCCTTCCTGGAAATATCCCAGAGCGCGCGCGCAGCCGGGATGGGAGACGCGTACGTGGCCGTGGCGGACGACGTCAATTCGGTGTTCTGGAATCCCGCCGGGCTCACGGCCATGACGCGCAACCGGCTGCAGTTTGCATTCACCAACACCCAGTGGCTCCTGGAGTCCCAGTTGAACTCCGCGGCGGTCGGCGTCAATACCGACTACGGCGCCCTCGCCCTGAGTCTGGTGGCGTTCAATACCGGCGATATCGAAGAAACCACCATTTTCAATCCGGAGGGGACGGGCCGGATTCTGGACACCGGAAGCTGGGCGGTGGGCGGGGTCTATGCCCGGCAGTTTACAGAGCGTTTCTCCGTGGGTTTCCAGGCGCGGGTGATCGAGGAAAAGCTCGACACGGGTTACGACTACCGCGTTTTCGACCTGGCGGTCGGCACCTTTTACCATACCGGATTCCGGAGTCTGCGCATCGGCATGTCGCTGCGCAATTTCGGGAAGGACCTTGTACTCCTCACCGACGAAGCCATCAAGGGCAAGATGCCGGTCTTCTTCAGTATGGCAACGGCGGCTGAAGTCTACGGGGAGCGCGGGGAAGACGTCTCGCTGACCGGCGCGGTCGAGGCGCTTTACAGCGTCAGCGTCGAACGGCGGATGCACGTGGGCGCCGAACTCTGGCTGCGGAACATCGTCGCGCTTCGGGCCGGATACAAGCTGGGCTACGATGTGCAGGACGTGACAGCCGGGGCGGGCGTCCGGCTGCAGCGCGGAATTCATCACGTGCAGGCGGATTTCGCCTACGTGAAGTTCGACAAATTTCCCGATAACGGGGCGACCCTGCGGTTCTCGGTGACCGGATCGTTTTGATCGCCGGGAAGCGCAATTTGAATGAACCGCCAGGCGGCTTTGTTTCGCGACAGGGCCGCCTGTCTGTTTACCGGGGAGACGTCGGTACATGAAAGATCGACAATGGCGGTGTGTGCGCCCTTTATTGGTTTGCGCGCTGATTGTCGCCTTGCAATGGCCGGTTAACGCGCCTGCCGCCGGAACGTCGTTGTCTGAACTGGATGCCGTGTACGCAAGGGGCCTGAAAGCCCATGAAGTGCCGGCGGTGTTGGCGGCGGCGAAGGCGTTGGAACGGGCGCTTGTCGACCATCCGGACCACGCGGGACTCGTTCTGAACCGGGTTGGCATGCTGTACCTGCGGGTGGGCAGTGCTCGCGACGCGCGCTCGGCATTTGAACGGGCGGTGGGATTCGATCCGAAACTGGCCACGGCGCATTGCGGTCTTGGCAGGGTGGCCCTCGAACTGGAACGAGACCCCGAAGGGGCTCTGCCTCATCTGGAAGCGGCGTTGAAGGCCGATTCCACGTATACCTGGACGCACACGTATCTGGCGCGGGCCCTGGCTCAGGTCGGGCGCCGGCGTCTTGAGGCCGGCGCCCCGGACAGCGCGCGCAGTTTGTTTGAACGGGCGGTGGGATTCAATCCGAAACAGACCACTGCGCATAGCGGCCTGGGCAGGCTGGCGCTGGAAGAGGCGTCCGACCCGGAGGCGGCGCTGCCGCACCTGGAAGCCGCACTGAATGCCGATTCCACCAATGCCGAAGCGCATTATCTGCTTGCCAGGGTCTACCAGGAAACCGGGCGCCCCGGGGCGAGGCAGGCTGCGGACCTGGCGCTTCAGTACAACTCCAGGTATGCGCCCGCCCACCTGCTGCTGGCCGAGTCACACCGTGAGGAGGGAGACCTTCATGGCGCGATGGTCTACTTCGAAAAGTACCTGGAGCTGAAGCCGGCGGACCAGGAAGGGGCTCTGGCATTTGCCAATGAGTTGCTGGAGAACGGCAAATACAAAGAAGTCGAAACCCTCACGTCACTGATGTCCGAAGACCTCGCGCTGCCGCTGCTGGCCCAGGCGCTGATGGCGCGGGGCGATTTCGAAGGCGCCCTGCGGGGATTCAAGGTTTACGTAGAGAGCCTGGAACCGGAAGAACAGGCGCTCTACCGGGACATATCGCTGGTCGGTCTGCCGCATGAAATCGAAGCGTATCGCAACACACCCCCCGAAATGCGGGCCGCGTTTCTGCAGCGTTTCTGGCTCCGCCACGACCCGTTCAAGGCCTCGCGGGGCGCGATGCGTCGTGCCGAGCACTATCGTCGGGTGTGGTTTTCGAGGACAAATTATGGAAAGCTGAAATGGCCCTGGGATCGCCGCGGCGAAGTGTACATCCGGTACGGGGAACCGGACTATCACTCCTCCTCAGTACAGCCGAATCCGAAGATCCCACCCGAGGTCGAACGCGTTCAGGACAATATGGCATACCAGCTTTACGGCGCTCAGGGCGTGGGCATCAGCTACGTTGGACCTGTCTTCCCGGTCCGAACCGACCTGGGTTCCTTCCTCGAGCCCAGCGAGGACATCCGGCGCGACCTGCAGTCGGCGGTAATCGAGGAACTCGACCTCGCGGTGTTTTCGCCCGATCAAGGCGAACCCGGCGCAGAGGGGAATCCCGTCGGGTCGCCGCAGCAGCTGATCGACCTCGAAGACTCTCCTATAGAGGCCGGCATCGACCTGGATCCCGAGTTCGCGATCGGTCTGAGCGGGTGGAAACCGGTTACGACGGGGCACAACTGGGCATCGGTTCCCTGGGAGGTCTGGGTATATGCGGGCGTGGGAAAGGGACTGGAAGTCGCCTTCACGGATGAACGGAATTCCGGCGTTTACGACTACGCGCCCGTGCCCGGAGTGAATAGCCAGGACCTTAAGAACCTGGACAAGGATCCTCATGTCGGGCAGATGGCCTACGTGCGGCTCATGCAGCGTCTGACGGAACTGGCGCCTTCAACGCGTGTCGCTTCCGTGTCGCGCGAGGAGCCCGAGTACTTCAGCGTATCGGGATTCGAGGCGCTCGACTTCAGCTATGACGTGGTCACTTTCCGCGGGAAGAACGGCGGAACGGAGATTCAGGTCAACGTGGGCATTCCCATCGAGCACGTCGCGCGTGCCGGGGATACGGACGAAGACGTGATGGTCAACCGGAGGGTCGCGCTGATGGACGTCCGGTACACGAAAGTGCTGGCGCTGCAGCAGGACCTGGAGGTGCCGGTCTCCGGGCGGCGGCACGACCGGGCCCTACTGGACAGGGTGGATCTCCTGGACGTGACGCCTGGGGACTACGAACTGGCCCTGCAGGTGCAGCGGCACAACACGAAACGGCTGCAGGCATATTCGCAGAAGCTTTTGGTTGAAGACTATTCAGGGGAAAGATTGAAACTGAGCGATCTTTTTGTCGCGAAGCGGGTGACGGCCGCGATGCCGGGGTCCGACCCGAAGTTCGTCCGCGGTAGATGGAATATTACGCCGCTGCCTTCGCACGTCTTCAACGCGGGGCAGCACGTGTTCGTCTTTTTCGAAATCTACAATCTCACGCAGGACGATTTCGGGGCGACGCGCTACGAGGTCGTTTATGAGGTTTACAGCACCGACGAAAGCGGCACGAGCCTGTCGCGCCTCACGACAAGGGTCCTGGGCCGGTCGGAATCGGCGGTGACCGTGCGCTACGAACAGACCGGGACCGAGCCGTCGGTATCGGATTACGTGGCGCTGGACATCGGAGAGACCGCCGCGGGGCGACGCAGGGTCCGGATGACCGTAAAGGACATGAACAGCGGACAGCGGACGACCAAGGAGGGCCTCTTCTGGGTCAGGGAAACAACGCAATAATCGGAAATGAGGTCCGGGGTGGCGGACCCGGGGGAGATCGCCTCCGATCAGAAGGAGGAAGACCGCGAGATGGCCGACGATGTGATGGAAATGCTTGGCGAGGACGTCGTCCTGTGCGACGGCGGCATGATTCTGGAAGCCAGGTGGCGCGGGTACGACACGCCGGCGGCGATCGTGGAACATCCAGACGCTATCCGCCAGATCCACCGGGATTTCCTGAACGCCGGCTCCCAGGTGCTCGAAGCGGTTACCTGGTTTACGTCGCGGTCCCAGTTGGATCGTCATTTCGGATGGGGCGGCCGGCTCGACGAGGTGAACCGGATGGGCGTGCAGCTTGCGAAAGAAGCGTCTTCCGGGACGGCGCCGGTGGGCGGATGCCTGGTCTCCACCCGGACCGGGTCGTGGGAGGGCGATCCGATATTCGATCCGGAAGACCCCTCCTCCAGGGACCGGGCGAAGGCGGAATGGGACGAGCAGATCGCCGTTCTGGTGGACGCCGGTGCGGACTTTCTCATTCCGGAGACGTTTCATCGCCTCGACGAGGTGCTTGTCTGCCTGGAGTGCTGCAAGAAAACGACCGTTCCGACCATGGTATTCATGGGTATGAGCAGTACCACGCAGGACGGCGCCACGGCGGCGGAGTGCGCCCAGGTACTGGCCGGTGAGGGGGCCGACGTGGTGGGTCTGGTATGTAACGGGACGCCAGAGGGGATGTTGAATCTCGTCACGCAGATGCGGCAGGCGGTGGATGTGCCCGTCGCGTGGCAACCCAACGCGTTCGGTCCGGGCGGCAAGGATACCCGTGTACCCCTGGATGTGATGGCCGGCTGCGTGGTTAAAGCGAAGGCGGAAGGGATCAATCTCATCGGCGCATGCTGCGGGGCGGGCCCGAACGTGATCAGGGCGATGGCGCGGGCATTGGGACGCGCGCCCGAACGCGCCTGATCCGGTTTTTCCGAATTGCCTCCTATCGTTGACGGATGGTCGCCGCGCACCATGAACGCACGTTGAGCCCATGTACGCCGGCCGTGCAGGCAGCGTGGAGTGTACAATGCCACAACAGCTGCCTCCCAGACCCTGGATTACCGGCAAGATTATCCGTACCAGGCGCCCGGAAGCGGACTTGAAGGCGCAGTACCGGAAGGTCTTTCCCCTGTGCGTCGGGATCTCGTTCGCCCTGCACGCGGCCGTAGCGTTTACTTTTCCGGCCTTCAGACTCGGCACGCCAACCCCCGCAAAACTTCCGATTCTCATTCAGGCAACAGACGTGCCGGAGACCCGGCAGGGCCTGCGGCTTCCGGATCTTATCAGGCCGAGGGTGCCGCTCGAAACGGACAGCCGCGACCTGATTCCGGAGGAGTCGACGGTCGCCGCCTCCGCCGAACTCGATTTCGACGCGGTGTCCATACGCCTCTCCGCGCCCCCGGACTCCGCGGTCTCGGCCCCCTTCAGGGACGAGGAGGTGGATGGAGAAGTCGTTCTCCCCGCCCGCCTCGTGGAACGGAAGCCGAGGCTCCTCCAGCAGGTGGAGCCGGCGTACCCGGACGAGGCGCGGCGGGCCGGCCTGGAGGGCGTCGTGCTGATGGAATTCACCGTGGGAAAGGACGGCCGGGTCAAGGACAGCATAATACTCAAGGGCCACGAACTGTTTCACCAGGCTTCGCTCGACGCCCTGTCGCGTTTCCGATATCTTCCCGGGTACCAGAACCAGGAAGCCGTTGAAGTGCGGATGTTCATCTACATCCGGTTTCAGCTGGATTAGCCTCAATTCCGATTCGAAAATGGACTACATTCAAATTGGCCACAAAAAGCACAAAAGACACAAAAGGGACCTGTGCCAAACGGGGTATCGAGGTCGTCCATAAGGATGATATTTTCGTTCACGTCCAGCAACCTGGTGTATCCTGGTAGTCCGCAGTTTAATCGTCTTTATCAACTTGCACATGCACGAATTAACGTTCCCGAAAAACGACGAATCCTGGTTTATTTGCATATATTCGATCTAACGTCCACGAAACTTACGAATCATGGTCAGGTGTCGCGGTTCGGACACGGAGAGACGCGCATGGACGAAATCAGAATTGGGATCGCGGGACTCGGCAACCGCGGCCTGCACTGGATCCGGCTGCTGCAGAAGATTCCCGGCTACCGTATCGCGGCGGTCTACGATTGGATCGAACCGCTTCAGGAGCGGGCCCTCGCCGGGATTTCGTATCGCGACGAAGTAACGGCGTTCAGCAACTACGAGGACTTCCTCGCATACGATCAGATGGACGCGGTGGGACTGGTCGTGCGGCAGCCGGAGGTTGGGCGAATGGCGGCGGAGGCCCTGGAAGCGGGCAAGCACGTGAACAGCGAGGTGCCGGGCGCGTACCGGATGGAGGAGTGCTGGCGCATCGTTACGAACGTGGAACGGACCGGGCTGGTCTACAGCCTGGCCGAACAGACGAGGTTCTGGGGGTTTGTGGACGGATGGAAGCGCCTGGTGGACGACGGGCGTCTGGGCAGAATCACCTATGCCGAGGGTCAGTACGTGGGGTATTACGGAACGCACCAGTTTTTTCAGGACTACAGTACCGGGAAGCAATATGCGATTGAGGAGTTGCCCGACCATCCCGAGGCCAGACCCACGTTTCCCCACGAAACCCCGCCGATCATTGCTTCCTCTTACGATCTGAGCATCCTGCTGAAAATCCTGGACGACCGGGTGACGGAAGTCACGGCGATGAGTACGAAAAGGCCCAGCTATGCGCATCCTCAAATTGGAAAACCGGATATACAGGTGGCGCTGATGAAGACCGAAAAGGACACGCTGATTCGAATGCTGGACGGCCACACGCAGCCCCGCCCGCACGGAGACCACCACTGGTGGCAGATGATTGGCACGAGGGGCAGCCTGGAGTGGCGGCGGTCGCGCCGTGAGATGCCGAAGGTCTGGTTCGCGGACGCGCAGATGAACGACTGGACGGAGGTGGACTGGGGCTTCGAACGTACCGATGCGCCGGCGGAGGCGCGCGGGAGCGGCCACGGCGACGCGGATTCTTACGTGCATACGCACTTTCGCGACGCGGTCCTGGAGGGGAAGCCGCTGGAATTCGACGTGTACAGGTCCATGGACACGGTTGCCGCCGCGGTTCGGGCAATTGACTCGATCCAGGAGGGCAGCCGGTTGATGCGGGTTCCCGATTTTCGCCCGAACCGCGGCCGTGCGGCAGGCGAGCTTCCGGCGGATCCGGGCGGCGTGGGGTTGCGCGTTGGGTGAAACCATGGCCAACGCCGGCACGGCGGAAGCGCGGCAACAACATCCCGTGCGTCAGGGCGTAACAACGCGCGCCGTCGTTTTCGGGCTCGGGCTGTCCGTTGCCGTCAATCTGCTCGCCAATACGATGCGTTACGTTCAGCACGGGTCGTACATGGCCATCAGCCTGATCCCGATGGGCGACCTTCTGCTCTTTCTGGTGTCCATCCTGATCTGCGCGGCGCTTGCCCGATGGTTCGGCCGCCGATTCGTGCTGGCGCCCGCGGAGTGGATCACGATTTTCGGTATGGGCCTGATCAGCGCCATGGGCCCCACCTACGGTGTCAGCGGGTATCTTGTGAGCCAGATGGTGGCTCCCTACTACTTCGCCACGCCCGAGAACCGGTGGTCGGAATTTCTGCACCCGCATCTTCCCGGCTGGTTGATCTCATCGGACGAACAGCGGTCCATCACCCTGTTTTTCGAAGGACTCCCGAACGGGATGTCCATTCCCTGGCACGACTGGTGGGGGCCGCTGCTCTGGTGGTTCGCGTTTATCGCCGTCCTGGGTTTCGCGTGTGTCTGCGTGTCGGTGATTCTGCATCGCCAGTGGGCGGACCACGAAAAACTGGTCTATCCCGCGCTGACGCCGGTCCTGGAGATGGCGAACCGGAGCGGGACGGGCGCGCGCGTCCTTCCGGAATTCATGAAGGGAAAGGCGTTCTGGGCGGGGTTCGGACTGACGTCGGGGGTTTTCTGGCTGAATATGGTGCACTGGTTTTATCCCGCCTTTCCGAAGGTGATAAACACCCGTATGAGTTATGTTTGGGATCTCCTGCCCAAACAGTATCCCCCGTTCTGCGTGTACGTGAGCATCTTCGTTATCTGTTTTTCCTATTTCGCCAACCTGGAAGTGCTCTTCAGCATCTGGTTCTTCGATATCCTGTATATGATCGAAGCCGGCATTCTGAATCGACTGGGGGTGGTGGCGACGTCCCCGCACTACGGTTCCGGACCGTACAACCTCACGAGCTACAAATTCCAGACGGCGGGCGCCTTCGCGGCGCTGGTGATCTGGTGGCTCTGGATCTCCCGGGGGCACCTGCGCGAAGTCTTCCGGAAGGCGGTGCGCCCGGGCGGTTCAACCCTGGACGACAGCAGGGAGTGGATATCCTATCGTACGGCCGTTGTCGGGCTGGTCGTGTGTTGCGTCTATATTGTAGCCTGGCTCGCGCGGATCGGCGTCGAGCCGGGAATGATCCTGGTGTTGACGCCGGCCATGTTCATCGCGTACGTGGGTGTGGCGAAGGTGGTCGCCGACTCGGGACTGGTGTACGTCGATCCCCCGGCGGTGGCATGGGACTACGCGCTGTTTGCGCTGGGCGGGGCGCACAGGCTGAACCCGTCAACGAACGCCGCCTCGAGCCTGCTGTCCTTCACGGTCAACCACCCCAGGAGTTACGCGCTGCCGCTGGTCGCGCAGGTGAACCGCCTGGGAGATTTCATACCCGAAGGCAAAAGGCGCTTTTTCTGGGGAATCTTCGGGGCGTTCATGGTCGGTACGGTGGTGTCGACGCTCCATACGGTCTGGCTGGCCTACACCATGGGCGGATACAATTTCCAGCCGAACTGGCTGATTCTTCGCGAGGGTGAGTGGAACTACGGCCTGGCGGTGGACGCGCTGCGCAACCCCCGGCCGATCCTGGCCGTGGAATACTGGCTGTTCCTCGCGGGAGTGGTTATCATGACGGCCCTGAACGTCATGCGATACCGGCTGCCCAGGTGGCGGCTCCACCCGGTTGGGTTCGCGCTCTCGGGCACGATATTCGCCAGGCTGGAGAGCCTGACGCTTCTGGTCGCGTGGCTGATCAAGTTCCTCATGCTCAGGATCGGCGGCACGGCGTTTTACCGGCGATCGCTGCCCTTTTTCATCGGGATTCTGACGGCATACATCGTTGCGGTAATCGCGGGCACGGTTGTGGACGCCATCTGGTTCCCGCAGTCCGGACACAGGGTTCACAGCTGGCATTAGGCGGGAAGACGTAAGACGGGAGAGGGTAGAGGACCAAACCCATCCCTACCACCTGCTGAGACGCAAGACGTGAGACGGGAGAGATTTCCAGCCTTGTAAGGATTCTTTTCGTGCCGCAGGCAGAAAGGAAAAACACACCGGGCAAGAATATCATCTACCGTCTACCCTCTTACCTCTACCCGCTTTTTTTCTGCCGTCTCCCCTCTCACCGCTTTTCGGAACTGCCAGTCAGCCACCAGTGTAGATTGTCGTGAAATGGTTAAAGGAGAGGAGTAGCTTTATGCCAGAGTCCATTTTGAAATCCCTTGAAGACGGCTTCGTGCTGGCCGATGGGGGAAACGTGGAGGAACTGAGGCTCCGGGGATATTCTGCGCCGTTCGTGCTCGAGAACTTCCCGGACGCGGTGCGGCTCGTCCACCAGGACTTCTTCCGCGCCGGCGCCGGCGTGATCCGAACCCTTTCGGGCCGGTGTACGCGAACCGGGCTTGGCGAACGGGCAAACGGTGACGGGGTCGACGCATTGAACCGGAGGGCGGTGGCGCTGGCGAGGGGCGCGGCCGGCGGGGAGGCGCTCGTGGCGGGGACGCTGGCGCCAACGGGGGCCTTTCAGGCTGATGACGCCGGATCCATGGACCGCGTCCGTGCGGAGTGGGAGGAACAGGTCGGGATCCTGGTAGATGCGGGCGTGGATCTGCTCGTCTGCGACTCATTCGACCGGCTCGACGAGGCGCGCCTGGCGCTGGCCTGCTGCAGGAACAGCGCGTTGCCGGTTGTGGTATCGGTGGACGTCGCATTGCCCGAGGGAAGATTGAACAAACCCGCGCTTGGCGAGGATGAAGTGACGACGGACGGCGTAGCGGCAGCCGAATGCGCGCGCGTTCTGGCTGGCGACGGGGCAGACGTCGTGGGTGGAGGCGGCATGCGTGAGCCGGAGGATCTGTGGCCCGTGGTGCTGGAGATGCGGAACGCGGTGGACGCGCCGGTCGCATTTCTGCCGAATGGGTATCGCACGTGCAGGGCGCACTGGAAGCACATGAGGGAAGGCATGCACGTCTACGGGATGGAATTGGGGCAGTACGCGCTGAAGGCGATTGCGCACGACATGCGCTTCCTCGGCGGATCGGACGGGGTGGTGGTCCGGCTCCTCCGATCGATGGCGCAGGCGCTGGACTGCGAACGGAAACACATCGAACTTCGTCCGCGATAGCGGGAAGAGAAAGGATAGCCGCCCGGCGTGGCGGGGACACGCAGGGAGGAAACCGGGAACCGTTCGGCGGCGTTGGGTCGTACATTGGAACTCGACAGGATTCCAGTACAGGAGGGCCAGGATGGGCATTGACTTATTGAAGATGCTGGAGGAGGGCGTCGTTCTGAGCGACGGCGGGATGATCATCGAGGCGAGGTGGCGGGGATACGATACCCCGGAGATGATCCTGGAAGATCCGGACGCGCTGCGCCAGATCCACCAGGATTTCTTTCGGGCCGGATCCCATGTGCTGCAGGCGCAGACCTGGTGGACCAGCCGGTCCCAACTCGAGCGCCGCCACAAACCTGGCGAAGGTCCGATCGGGGAGAGCGCGCGCCTGGAGGAGATATCCCGCACCGCAATCCGGCTGGCCATCGAGGCGTCCGGCGGCGAAGCCCTGGTCGCCGGCTGCCTGAACCAGACGGCGGCGGGGTCCTGGACGGGGCCGTATATATACCGGCCCGACAATGCCCGGGCGCGAGAGCGGGCATGCGAGGAGTGGGACGAGCACATTTCCTGGATGGTGGACGCGGGCGCCGGGCTTCTCATTCCGGAAACCTTCGCCCGGCTGGACGAGGCCCGGCTGTGCCTGTCGCGCTGCAAGAAAACCGACGTGCCCGCGATGGTGCTGATGGGCTCGAGCAGCCGGACGCACGACGGCGCTACGCCGGCCGAGTGCGCGAGGGTACTGGCGGACGAAGGCGCGGATATCGTCGGCCTGGTCTGTTCCGGCGATTCGATGACCATGTGGCCGGGGGTCCTGGCGATGCGGGAGGCGGTGGATATCCCCATCGCCTATCAGCCGCAGGGCTATCGCAATGCAGGCCCCAACAATTCAGTCATTCGCGAGTCGATGATCGTCTCGGGTAGCGAGATGGCCCAATACGCGTTGAAGGCCAGGGCCGAGGGCATCAACTTCATCGGCGCGTGCTGCGGCGCGGGCCCCTCGCACATCCGGGCGATAGCGCAGGCGCTGGGCTGTGAGCGCTATCCGGTTTAAGGGGGTCGCCGGAACGTCACGCCATCGTCGGGCGCCGAACTCCGGATGCGCCTATTGAGCGAATTCATAGACGAGGGCGCCGGCCGGCGCATCTTTGAGTTGTAGAACAATGACGCCTGAATCCTGCCGGTACGCCTTCTGGTACAGCGCTTTGATCGGCGCCAGATCGAATAGATATCCTTCAGTGATCCACGCCTCGCATGAGTCGTCATTGGCATTGTGGGCGAGTGCGACGTTGAGCTGTACCGGATCCGACTCCATGAAGGCGCCCGATGCGACCAGCGTGAACTGGTGATCCCTGCATCCGCCGCTGAATGACACCGTAACGGCAAGCGTGTCGCCCGTTATCGCGGCCTCGTTCAGCTCAAAAGCGTCCTTGCCCCACTTGTCCGTCGCATCCGTATCGGTGTCGACGATGACCGTGGCGCCCCACTGTTTCTCTTCCGTCGGCCCGTCGTCGTCAACGGGGGTGGAAGCGGTCACCCTCGCCTTTTCGCGGACGGGGAGGTCGACCCTCAGTTCATATCCGCCGTTGACAGGAATACTCGACCAGGCGCCCACCATTTGCAGGTCCCGCACCGCGCGCGCGTGGTAGTAACCGCTCACGTCGTCCGCGCGGATCTCGACCCGGGCTTCACCGCGCTCGTCGGTTTTGCCCCACCACTCCAATCTGACCGCCCGTCCCGAGACGGAACGCGAGAACCCGACGTCGACGTCAGGGAGCGGCGTCTGACCCAGCCTTATTGTGGCAACCACCACGGCCCGTGCGAGATCCCTGTTTACGGCAACCACGGTATCCGACAGGTCGTTGTCCGTGGCTGGTTTACTCAGCGGACCTGCAATCTGTCCGTTCGACTGTAGAGCGTTCGACTCGCCGGAATTCGTTATTCCCGGCGTCACCGCACGATCACCGCTGCAAGCCCACGTCAGGCCTGCGGCGATCGCCAGCGCAAATACACTTTGGATGCGACTGATCATCGAAATCCTCCTTGAACCTGAAAATGGTCGGCGGCGACGTCGAAAGAGAGTTCGGCGCCTCGTCATCTGTTCAATGAATGAAACGTGCGGGAGTTTCGCTTTTCTCGTTTCTTGAATGAGCATAAAGCATATATTGGGATTTACACGATTCGTGGCGGCGGCTTTTGCCGGCGTCTGCGCAGCAATTCCTCCGCATCACATCAAAACGAATGGAGAATCCTATGGACGAGATAAGAATAGGCGTTGCCGGACTGGGCCACCGCGGGCTGCACTGGATCCGGCTGTTGCAGAAAGTCCCGGGTTACCGGATCACGGCCATCTACGACTGGATCGAGCCGCTGCATGAGAGGGCGCTGGCGGAGATTGCCTATCGTAACGACGTGCGCGTGTTCGGCAACTATTACGATTTTCTGGCGTACGAGGGCATCGACGCGGTGGGTCTGGTGGTCAGGCAGATGGAGCAGGGGACGTTGGCCGCAGAGGCGCTGGAGGCGGGCAAGCACGTCAACGCCGAGGTGCCCGGGGCCCACACGATGGAGGAATGCTGGCGTATCGTCACGAACGTGGAGCGGACGGGGCTGGTCTACAGCCTTGCCGAGCAGACGCGGTTCTGGGGGTTCGTGGACGGGTGGAAGAAGCTGGTGGACGACGGGATGCTGGGCAAGATCACGTACGCGGAAGGTCAGTACCTGGGTTACTACGGCACCCATCAGTGGTTCCAGGATTACAATACCGGCAAGAATCACCCGGTTGAGGCGCTTGCCGACCACCCTGATGCCGAACCCGCCACGCCGCAATTCCTGCCCTACATCATCTCCGCTTCGTACGATCTGAGCATACTGCTGAAGATCCTGGACGACCGCGTGATCGAGGTAACGTCGATGAGCACCAGGCCGCCCAGCTATACGACGCCGGAGATGCTCAACGCGGATATTCAGGTGGCGCTGATGAAGACGGAGAACGACACGCTGATCCGGATGCTGAACGGGTTCAACCAGCCCAGGCCGCACGGCGACCACCACTGGTGGCAGATGATCGGCACGAAGGGAAGCGTGGAGTGGCGGCGGTCCGGAAAGGAAAAGCCGAAACTGTGGCTGGCGGACACGCAGATGAACGACTGGATGGAGGTCGACTGGCAGTACCGGCGGACCGACGCGCCCCCGGAGGCGCGGGGAAGCGGCCACGGCGACGCCGACTACTACGTGCACATGTATTTCAGAGACGCCGTCCTCAAGGGAGAGGCGCTTGAGTACGACGTATACCGGGTGATGGACTCGATGGCTCCGGCGGTGCTGGCCGTGGATTCGATCGAGGAAGGGTCCAGGGTCGTCAGGGTCCCGGACTTCCGGCCCGGCGCGGATCGTCCTTCAGGAAAGATGCCGGCGGACCTGGGCGGGATCGGGGGGCGCATCCACACGACGAAGATGCCGGGGAGGCCGTGATGGCGCGTTTCGATTTCCGGGCGTTGTGGCCGGGAATGGTCGCGGCCGTTGCCTGCGCCATCGCCGTTTCCGCCGAAGCACAGGTTCCTCCGGAAATTCTGGCCCTCAGCCCCGATGTCAAGGGATTGGGCGCCGATGCGGCCGCGAAATGGAGGTCCGTCGATCTGCGTGACGGCGAGGGCGGAACGCTCGCGGGGACCAATTCCTACGGCATAAACGCGGCCGATTTCGACCGGGACGGCGACCTGGACCTCGCCGTGGCCTTTCAATCGGGCGGGGAAAAGATCCCGGACGAGGACCGTGAGTACGGCATGGTCTATTGGCTGGAGAACCTGGCCGCCCGGCCGGATTCAGGATTGGCGTTTCGTATCCATCTGCTGGATGACCGGCAGGTCACGCCGAAAGACGCCGTTGTGGTACATCGCACGGCCGGCGGGAACACGGCCGTTGTGGTCCCGTGCTATCTGTCGGGCGAGACCGTGATATACGAGACTTCCGATGGGGAGCGTTGGAGAAAACTCAGCCTCAGGTCGAAAGCGCTCGAGCTTCCGGTCAGGGCCGTGGTTGCGGACGTCGACGGAGACGACCTCGACGACATTGTGGTCACCTCCATCTCGGAGTCGGGCGACAAGGTCGGTTGGTTTCGCCAGAACAACAGCGAATCGGAGCCCTGGGAAGCAATGCCGATTCGCGCGGACCTGCCTCCCATCATCGGCGTGGACGCGGGCGACGTGGACCGGGACGGGGATATGGACCTCGTGTGCGCCTCCGAGCACGCATCCCGGCCGTTCCTCCTGATCAATGCCGATGGAAAGGGGACCGAATGGAAGCGGGATTCCATCCGCGTGGAATCGCCCGATTCGGTGCGTCGATGGGTCGCCCGCTTTTCCGACAAACCCCTTTCCCAGGTCCATGCGCGATTTGCGGACCTCGACGGGGACGGCGACCTGGACTGTGTCGAGACCAGCTTGCGAAACGGGTATCTGGCCTGGCGTGAGTATCTCGGGCCCGGGATGGAATGGAAATTTCATGAGATCGCGGGCGGCCTGGGCCACGCTTATTCCTTCGACCTCGGAGACGTGGACAGGGACGGGCGATTGGATATCGTGGTGCCCTCCGACGGGGGAGACGGGGTCTACGTGTTCCGGAACGTCAGGGGAGATGGAACCATGTGGGAGGCGACGCGTCTCGGCGACGGCGCGGGCCTCAACTGGCCGAATATCGTCCGTCTCGCGGATTTGGACGGTGACGGTTACGACGATGTCATGTCCACGGATTGGGGGACCAGGGCCGTCGTCTGGATCAATCCGTTGGCTCCCGCAAAGGAAGACCATGAGTAAGGTATCGTGAGAGGCGAGAAACAGCCAGAGGCGCGTGTGACGCTTCGGTCGATCGTAATCGGTCTGTGCATTGCGATGACCATGAGCGTGCTGGCCTGTACGGCCCGCTATATCCAGAAGGGGTCGTACATGATGGTCGCCCAGATTCCGATGGGCGTGCTGCTGTTGTGCCTTGTGTCGATTCTGGGCTGCGCCTTGCTCGCCAGAAGGTTCGGGACCGCATTCGTCCTGTCGCCGTCTGAATGGATCACGGTCTTCAGCATGGGCGTGATCAGCGCCATCGGGCCCAACTACGGGATCAGCGGTTACCTGGTGGGCATGATGGCGTCCCCGCACTATTTCGCGACGCCGGAGAACCGGTGGACCGAGTACCTCCACCCGCACCTGCCGGAATGGCTGGTCCCGACGAATGATCACCTGGCGATGTCCTGGTTCTATGAAGGGCTGCCGGGTCGAGCGTCGATTCCCTGGGACGTCTGGGGGCTTCCGCTGATCTGGTGGCTCTCTCTTGTTTTTGTACTGGGCTTTGCATGTATCTGTATTTCCGTTCTCCTGCACCGCCAGTGGGCCGACCATGAAAAGCTGGTGTACCCGGCGCTGGCTCCGGTTCTGGAGATGGCATCGCGGGCCGGGTCCGGAGAGAGGTGGCTGCCGGAATTCATGAAGGGCAAGGTGTTCTGGGCCGGATTCGCGCTGACGTCGATCGTCTTCTGGTGGAACATGATCGCCTGGTTCTACCCGATGGTACCCAGCTTCCCCACGGCAACCGGTCGCTTTATCTGGGACCTCCTTCCAAAAGAATATCCTCCGTTTTTTATCTTTCTCAGCACGCCCGTCATCTGCTTTTCCTATTTCGCGAGCCTCGACGTGCTCTTCAGCATCTGGTTCTTCGACTTCGTGTACATGATCGAAGCGGGCGCGTTGAATCGCATAGGAATCGTCGCCACCTCGCCGCACTACGGCGCCGGGCCCTATACCACCACGACCTACAAGTGGCAGGCGGCCGGCGCGTTCGTGTCGCTGGTCTTCTGGTGGATCTGGATCTCCCGGCACCACCTGCGCGAAGTCGTCCGGAGTGCGCTTCACGGGCGCGGGTCTTCGCCCGGCGTCGGCCGGGAATTACTCTCCTATCGGGCAGCGCTGATCGGCCTTCTGGGCAGTTGCGTTTACATCGCGGCGTTTCTGGGGCGAATAGGGGTTGAGGCCGGGATGATCGCCCTGCTGATTCCGACGATGTTTATCGCCTATCTCTTCGTGGCCAAGGTCGTGGCCGATTCGGGAATCATCTATATCCAGCCGCCCGCGTCCGCTTGGGAACTCTCGGGCGCGCTGGTTGGCGGTGCGGGAGCCCTGAATGCGTCCACGCGCGCGACCTTCGGCATGCTGTCATTCACCGTCAGCCATCCCAGGAGCTTCATCATGCCGCTGGTCGCGCAGATCAACCGCCTGGGCGATTTCGTCGGAGGGGACAAACGCCGGCTATTCTGGGGCGTGTTCGCGGCATTTGTCGTGGGGGTGATCAGCTCGACGTTGTACACGATCTGGCTGGGATACCACGTGGGCGCCTACAATTTCCGGCCCAACTGGCTGATCATCCACGAAGGCGAATGGCAGTACGGGATGACCGTAAACGAGATCCTGAACCCGGCGAGGATGCAGGCGATCGATTACTGGTTTCTGCTGATCGGCGCCGTGGCGATGGTCCTTGTGAATCTGATGCGCTACCGGTTCGCCAGGTGGCCGCTGCACCCGATCGGGTTCGCGCTGTCCGGCATCCCGGCGGCGCGCCGCATGGGGTCCACGCTCCTGGTGGCGTGGCTGGTGAAGCTGATCATGCTGAAGACAGGAGGCGTGGCGTTCTACCGGCGGTCGATGCCTTTCTTCCTGGGGATGCTGGTGGGATACATCCTCGCCGTGACGGCAGGGGTGCTTGTGGACGCGATCTGGTTTCCAAACCGGGGTCACGTCGTCCACAAGTGGTATTGATTCACCTGGATGGGCGCCCTTTCGGAAGCCGTCGTCAGGCGTCTTTGCGCTTGACAGAAGGTGACCGGGTATTAACTTGAAGAACGCGCAAAGACACGGTTCGACGTACGGTGAATCCGTGCGAACGTAACGATGTGGAAAGGAGGCAGGGCGCGATCCGCTCCCGCGTTCAGAGGGGGTGCCAGCGCCCGGTTTTATGGAGATTCGAGAGGTTCCCTTCGGCTCCATGGGCGGGGTCTATGAGCAGGACGACGTCGATGCGGTCAGCGGAATGCTTAGCGGTATTGCTGAGTCGGAAGGCACGTTTTTCCCGCTCCCCGAAGAGAACGACTTTCAGAATGCGTTCGCCGCGCACGAGGGCGCGAGCAAGGCGATTGCGGTCAATTCCTGCGGTACGGGCTTGGACTGTTGCATGATGGCGCTGGACGTTGGTGCGGGCGACGAGGTGATCACGACGCCGCTCACCTTTGTCTGCACTGCGGGGACCGCGATTGCCAGGGGCGCCCGGGTGGTCCTTGCCGATATCGACCCGGTGAGTCTGAATCTGGACCCCCGGCGGGTAAGAGAAAAAATCACGCCGCGCACCCGGGCGATCATTCCGGTGCACTTTGCCGGCCTCGCCTGCGACGTGGACGCATTCGACCGGATTTCCGAGGAGACGGGCGTTCCGGTCATTTACGACGCGGCGCACGCGGTCGGGACCAGGTGCCGTGGCGAACCCGTCGGCGGCCGCGGAAAGGCCTCGTGTTACAGTTTTCAGAGTAATAAGAACATGACGTGCCTTGGCGAGGGTGGCGCGGTGACCACGGACGACGAGGACTTCGCGGAACAGGTCCGGCAATTGAAAACGTTCGGATACGTTTACGGAGGGAACGGGACACGGGTGGTGCGGGTTGGATTCAACTACCGGATGACCAAACCACAATACGCGGTCGGGCTTACCCAGTTGGCCAAGATCGACCGGGTGATTCAGGACCGCCGGGACCGGATGGTTCGTCTCAACGCGCTGCTGGCGGACGTGGAGGAGGTTATTCTGCCTGCAGGACATGGGCCCGATCACGGGAGCCATCTGCACGTGATCCGGCTGGATACCGATGCCGTGGGGTTCACCACGGACGCGTTCGTCGCTCACCTGAAGGATCGATATCAGGTGGGAACGGCAAAGCACTACCCGCCGCTGTGGACCTGGGAAGCCCTTCAGGAACTTGGGTACGACGGCGACGGATGTCCGGTGGCGGCCAGGGTCTGCGAACAGGTCGTGAGTACGCCGGTGTTCCCGGGGACGACACACGAGGATCTCGAATATATCGCGTGGACGATCAAGCAGTCGATTTCGGATCTGGGATAGTATCAGAATCTGGGCGCCCACAAGGGACGCCCCTACCATACGAAACATCCACGAGTTGAACTCTCCGTGTTCGGCACCGGCGTTGCATTTTGTAGGGGCGTCCCTTGTGGGCGCCCGGCCACCGGCGGATTCAGGGTGACAGAATTCGGGGTCGCAACGAGACAATGTGCAGGAGGAAGAATGGACAACGTGAGGTGGCTTCTGGTCGGCGCCGGGGATATCGCCCGGAAGCGGGTTGCCGCGGCCCTGGCCGGTTCCTCGAATTCGGAACTGGTGGCGGTTTGCGATATGATACAGGAGAACGCCCGGGCGCTGGCGTCCGAATACGCCCTGCCGGAGGTTTACGCCGATCTGGATGAGGCGCTGGAGAAGACGTCGGCGAACGCGGTCTACGTTGCCACACCCGTGTGGCTGCACGTGCCCCATGCGGTCCAGGCCCTGGAAGCGGACAAGCACGTGCTGGTGGAAAAGCCCCTGGGCGTGACGGGCGAGGAATGCGCGAAAGCCGTCGCCGCGGCCGGGCGCAGCGACAGGCTGGCCGGGTGTTCGTATTTCCGGCGGCTCTTCCCGGCGTATCTCCAGGCGCGGGAAATGATCCGGAGCGGTGAATTCGGCCAGGTCGTCCTCGTGCGTATCGTCTACTTTTCCTGGTTCAGCCCGGCGGCTGACGATCCGAAACGCTGGCGCGTCTTCAGGGAGCGGTCCGGAGGCGGCCCCATCAGCGACATGGGCACGCATATGTTCGACGTGATGATCGGGCTGATGGGGATGCCGGTTTCAGTGTATGCCAGGTGTGAAAATCTGGTACAGAAATGGGACGTGGAGGACTGTGCGAGCATTGTCATGAAACTGAAGAACGGGGCATTGGCCACGGCGTCGTTCAGCTGGAGTTCGAAGACATGGCGGCACGAGTTCGAGATCGTGGGGACCGAGGCCAGGGTCTACTGGCATCCATACGATTCGGGAGAGGTGGTGAAAACGGTAGGGCGGCAGGTCGATGCACTGGATCTGACTCCCGCCGAAAACGTGCACGGCCCCGTCGTCCAGGACTTCGTCGACGCGGTCCGGGAGGGGCGGCAGCCGGTCTGTTCGCTGGAAGAAGCGGCGAAGACCAATGCGCTGCTGGATGCGATCTATCTCTCGGCGGCGGAACGTCGCGAAGTCCAGTTGGGTTGAAAAGGCTGCCTCTTAAGGGGGCGTCGCCCAGATCAACCGGCAAGGCGGTAGTTCGCCTGACTCCTTGATCACTCCCCCCTTGAGGGGGAGTCGCAGAAGCCGAGCCGTCCCCTGAGCTTGTCGAAGGGCCGGCGACGGCTGATGCGGTGGGGGGTGATCATTCCACGAGCGCACCGTATGACTTCGAACCCATCTCCGTTCCACCATATCCATACCGAACGAATCCATGAATTCGATTCTCGTCGTCAAACCCGATGACAATCTGGAGCACGATTTCGCGCCGGAGATCCTGAAAGCCGAGGGTCTGTTTCATTTCGAGGTCCTCTCTCAGGCCGAAGTCGAGCCGTCACGCCTGAAAGACGCGGCCGTGGTGTTGACGCTGCGCGGCGCCCTTGAAAAACCCGTGTCCGGTATCCTGATGGATTACGTCCTCGGCGGCGGGAGGCTGCTTGCGGTGATGCCGGGCGGAGACCTGGCTGCCAGGCTGGGGGTGGAACGCCGTGTTGTGGTATCCACCCAGAAAGTGGACCCCAACAAACAGGCGGCCGCGGGCCCCCGGGAAGACGAGCCGGAGGTGGTATCAGACGGACGGATTGTGGTGCATCCGGCCGCCGGACTTACGATTCCGCCCGAGCCGTTATACTGCCCGCAGAATACCGGGCTGAGCGTCTCGTGCGACGGCGAGGAACTTGCCGCGCTGATCGACGACCTGGGGAAGCGCAGCGGTCCGGCAATCGTCCGGAAACGCATCGAGCGGGGCAGGGCGATTTTGCTGGCCTACGACGTGGTCGGGGCGGTGCTGCGGCTGAGGCACGGCACATGGGCGCTGGAACAGCAGCCCCAGATGCTGCCGCTGCGAGGTCCGAGGCATATCTTCGGGTTGATCGGGATTGCCGAACGGCATTCACGGCAGCATCCGCTGGCCGATATCCACCAGGACCTCTTCAGGGAATTGCTGCTGGACCTGCACGACGGCGGCATCGTGCCCCGCGTCTGGCA
>CAZKDZ010000007.1:0-7775 GCA_964551635.1 uncultured bacterium
TCCACAAACGGAACGTAGTTCGTGTGTGTGCCGCCGCGTTCGGACGTCAGCGTGATCGTAAACACCATCGACCCCATACTCATCACCCAGAGTTCGTCTCCGCCCTCCACGATGAGAATGCGGTCGCATTCGAGCCGTCCGCTGTTCACGTCCGCCACGAGCGCCAGGGGGCCGTCTTTTTCCGCTTCCGGTTCCTCGTGGCCGACCACGCCGGTGACCAGAAGATTGCCTTCAAGGCGCACTCCCGTGTCCAACAGGGCCTTTGCCGCACCGAGCATGGCTGCCACCCCACCCTTCATATCCGTTGAACCCCGCCCGTAAATTCGGTCGCCCTCCCGTCGGATCGGGGTGCAGTCGCCGATGGGAATCGTGTCCAGGTGACCGTTCAGAAGCAGCGTGGGCCCCTCGTTCGTGCCCCGGATCCCGGCGTACAGGTTTCGCCGTCCCGGTGTCACCTCGTGCGCGTCCACGTCGAGGCCCAGGTCGGCCAACTGCCCCTCGAAAAAGGCACAGACCTCGGCTTCCTCGCCCGTAACGCTTGGGATCTCCACCAGCCCGAGCGCCTGCTCGGCCATCCAATCCCCGTCTATCGCATTCAGAACCGCCTCTCTTGCGCCCATTTCAGACCTCGCCGCAGGCACGGACAAACGCGTCCGACGTGGATGTATAGCCGACATTCGCTTCAATAAACCGGATCCCCAATAAACCCGCCAACCCTTCCGCCTCGGTTTCCGGATATTCAACGGTACTGCAACAGTCCCGTAGCACAATGACGCGGTAATTCCGGTACATGGCCTCGGTTACCGTTGTCCCCAGGCAAATCCGGGTGTCAAAGCCGACCGTCACCAGGTTGCGGATCCTCAGACTTCGCAGCAGTGAATCCAGGTGGGTCTCGAAAAAGCCGCTGTACATCTGTTTCTTTACCAGATATTCGCCTGCCTCAGGGGCAATCACGTCGGAAAACGCAAGGATATCATTCGGTTCCGGCCACGCATCGAGCACGTCCACACCGCAGGTCCGGATGGACATATTGCGCCACTCCGTCCGCTCGTTGGTCGAGGGCGCCAGGTAATTCGTCACGTATACGACGGGAAGCCCGAGGCTCTTTGCCGCGTCTTTGGCCGGACGGATGTGATTCACCACAATCTTCCGGTTCTTTTCCACTGCAGCGCGATACAGTTCCGGAACGTCTCCAGCATCATCTTCCGGGTCATAGCCTTTTCCGTAGACATCCACAAGGAAAAACGCCGTATCGTCCAGGCCCAGTTCAAGCTCCTGCTCCGCGTGGCCGAGATGCCGGCCGGGCGGGTGCTGCCGGTAATATCTGCCACTCAGACGTATCTTCTCTGACATCGACGCCTCCAGCGATCAGTATGTCTCCACCGTTACCGGAGTCCTGCACTCCAGGGACCTGTAGGCCGCCTCGGACAGCCTTGCAACCTGCAGGGCAAAGTCGGGGGCTTCGTACCCCTTTCCGCCGTTCCGGATCCAATCGAAGAACGCTGCATCGGGCGTGGTTTCGACAATCCGTTCCGGTATTGCCATGGGTTCGTCGTTCACCAGGACCGCCTTCACGTCCCATTTGAAGAGATGGAAGACGATACATCCGTCCGACCCATGGATGGCAATGCGCTCATCGTGATCCCTGGCGTTTCCGAAGGTGCTGATCGTGCCAACCGCGCCGCCCTCGAAGCGTACGTTCAACACCGCGTTGACATCCACCTCCTTGTCGCCGTAATCCATAAGCGCGGAGACTTCCACCGGCGCCAAACCGGAAATCCACAGGGTGGACGCGACCAGGTGGCTGCCCGTATCCATGAACATGCCGCCGCCCGAAAGCTCCGGATCCAGCCGCCAGCCCTTCACGCCCCCCCAATTCTGAGTCACGTAGGATACCACCCCCCGCAACTCACCGATATGCCCCTCCCGAATCAGTTCGCGGGCGTACACGTGGGGCGCGAAGTAGTTCCGCTGGTAGCTCACCTGCAGAAACCGCTTTTCCTCCGCCGCAAGGTCGATCAGCGCACGCGTATGCCTTGAAGAGACTGTCAGGGGCTTCTCCACCAGCACGTGCAGTCCCGCTTCGAGCCCGAGTCGCGCCTGCTCGAAGTGCATCGAGTGCGGTGAACTGATGAAAATCGCGTCGAGCGCCTCCTCCTGAACCATGCGGCGATAGTCCTCGTAATGGACCACTTCTCCGCCGTATCGATCCATCAGGAGACGGGCCTGCTCCGGCACCGGATCCGCTACGCATACCAGCCTCACGTCCTCCTCTGCCTGAATCCGCGGCACGTGGGCGCCGCGCATATTGCCGCCGCAACCGATCAGACCCAGTCGAATCGCTTCAGCCATTCCACCCTCCATCGTGTCATTTGTTATTGCCCCCTGACCTGCATAAACACGATCTGACGAACTCCAGATTCCGGAGACTGTTTGCCGCCAGCCCGGTGAACGCGCTGTCGGCCACCTCAAACGCGTCCGGACTGATGTCCAGATGCGTCTCTACCACAACAAAGCCGCTGTACCCGCCGGCAGAAAGGGCGTCCAACTGCCCGTGCCAGTCCACGAGCCCCGCCTCCGCCAGGGACCAGGCGCCCGTGCCCGGATCGAAATTCTTCACGTGTACGTGGGTTACCAGATCCTTCAATTCCTCATATTCCTCCGGATACGGCGATGCTGTACCCGCCCGGGCGGAATTGCCGGGGTCCCAGCAAAGCGAGATTCTCTCTTCGCCCACCTGTCGAATCAGCCAGGCCGCCTCGGCGCCTGTGGCCCCCCAGCAGACCGGCTCATTCTCCAGGGCCAGACGACAACCCTCCCTCGCCGCGACGTCCGCCATCTGTCCCAGCCGGTCCACAACCGCCGCGGGAGGACGCGGCGCCGCCGTCCGCTCAAATGCGAAACAGGACATCCGATCGGCGCCCAGTCGCAGCGCCCATTCGCACGCCCTGGGTAGCGATTCGCGCAAATGGTCGTCGATACCGGGATCATCCAGCGGCCCCTTGAAGAAGCCCGGAGAAACCCCCGAGACGCCCAGGCCAGCGTCCAGGACACGGGCATGGAAGGCGGCAAGCTCACTGTCGTCCACCGCCGGAAACCGGCCGCCCGCAAGCTGACGCACCTCCACGTGCGAAACCCCCCAGTCCGCTGCGAGGGCTATCGCGCGGGCCGGATCGTACCGATCGATTTCATCCGCAAAGACCGAAATCTCCATTTTTCGCTCCGAGTGTCCTGTCCCGCGATTTATCTGGTGTCACTTCAGGAATCCTGCAGACCCGGAAAATGGAGCGCTTCGATCATCTCTGTGGACGTGACCGAGTACTTGCCGAACATCTCCAGGAACAGGATCGCGCCGCGGGTCTGCCACAGCCCGTCCTGTGATTCGAACGACTCCATGCCCGTACCGCAATCCCTAAGGATGATGACCTCGTAGCCGCGCTTGCTCATTTCAATCGTTCCATAGTCCCGCAGGAGGATGCACGCGTTGGTATTGAACCCCAGAAAGAACAGGAACAGGATCCCCTCTCGTTCGCAATACCGGTGCAGTTCTTCCCCGTTGTAGATGACAACCTCTCCGTCTTCCACGTGAACCAGCGGATGCATCCGGCGCCTGGAACGCATTTCCACGATTTCCGGCTCTCTCGGCTCTTCGGGTCTGGCATAGGCTGCGTACGCTCCGGACTTGGACCTGAACTCCCGGGGCGGCCATGCCTCCCCCGGACCGGCCGGTTTCAACGGATCGTCGATCAGCTTCACCCAGGCCGGATGATGTTCGGCCAGACCCGGCGCCGGCGCGTGGATCAGCCGCAGTCCGGCCTTGCGGCATGCCTCGAGCAGCGGCACGATACGAGTCTCGACGATCGCATCGGCGCGTTCCGCGGGTTCCTTCAGGTAATGCTCTTCCCACACGTCCACCAGCACAAGCGCGGACTGTGAGAGCGGTACGCGCCAGTCCAGAAACGCGTAATCCGTGTTCTTCTCTTCCCAGGAAACACCGGGGTCCACGTGCCACCGGTAATACCTGGGCCTGATCTGCAGTTCCCTATCCATAATCGCTCCATCGTTGAAGTACACCTGAAACCGGATCCTCTCACCTGTCTCGTCCAGGCCCCGCAGGTCCACGTTCGGAAGTTACGAATCCGCCTTCAGCGTCACGGTGTTTCTTCCGCCCAGACCGGCGACCACGGGAAACGTCATCTCTGAAGGACCCCTGTTGCCCGGCACGTATCGAACCGACGGCGGGAAATAGGCATACAACGCGGTGTGACGCGGGCGAGGAGACGTATTCGGACCGGACCCGTGAACCGTCAGTGAGTGAAATAAAACGGCGTCACCCGCCTTCAGCGCTACGTCAATACTTGCGGCAAGGTCCACGTCGTTCCGATCCGTCAGGGACTCATCCTGGCGGCGGGCAATGTGTCCCCATTCCTGAAGTCCCCACCTGTGGCTTCCGGGCAGGACCTGGATGCACCCGTTTTCCGGGCCGGCATCGGTCAATGCGATGCTGACGGTTACCAGTGCCGGGGGCTGCATCGGCCAGTACGCGGAATCCTGGTGCAACCCGTGCGACGACCCGTGCCGGGCGGGTTTGAGCATCAGGGTGCTGCGAAACAGAAGCAAGTCCGGTCCAAGAAGCGACCCGACGATGGGAATGAGTTCCGGATGCGCCGCCAGGTCCCTGAAAACGTGGGAAAGTTCACGCGTCTGTTCAATTTTGCGCAACACGGGCAGACCCTTCCGCGTGGCCCCTCCCGCAAAGGGTTCGAGCTGAAAACGACCTGCCGCGGGATCGCCGCGCGCATCGAGTTCGACTGCCAGACGATGCAACCGCTCGATTTCCCGCTCGCACGCGGCCACCTCTTCTGCGGAAAGCAACGCCTTCGCCACGAGATAACCGTCTTCTTCGAATCGAATTTTCCGTGCATCCGGTTCCATCGTCACCCTGCTGAAATGGGTATGCCGCCTGCATCGACAAAACCGTACAAAACGAAACCGACTCTGTCAAACACAAAACCACAAGGCGGTCAGAGAAGCTGAGTTGAAAAAACCTCACTCAGTGCGCTGCGGACGGCTGGCTGCCAGTAAAGCCGCGGCGTTTCGCATGACCTGTCACGTTTCGGACCTTTCGTCAGCGCGACGCCTGCCGATCCGCCCATCCGGGCGGCACGATCCTCCGCCGTTGAGGATACAAAACAGTGTATCCCATTGACACACATTGTCTCAGTGTGTATCTTACACATTATGACGAGTACCGAGGTCATTCGAAAGTTGACGCATGATGGTTGGATCCTGAAAAACACAAAGGGGAGCCATCATCAGTTCACGCATGCGCGGAAGTCCGGCCGCGTTACCGTCAAACATCCCAGCAAGGACATTCCAATCGGAACATTGCGAAACATCTACAGGCAGGCCAGATGGCAATGGGAGGACCGCTAATGCGATTTCCAGTTGCGATTCACAAAGACAAGGGTACTGGGTACGGCGTCACGGTGCCGGACCTTCCAGGGTGCTTCTCCGCTGGTGATACGCTGGAAGACGCTATTGTCTCGGCTCATGAGGCCATCGCCTGTCACATCGAGGGACTGTTGATGGACGGTGAGCCGATTCCGGAACAGGCACCCATCGAAACCCACCGGGCTCGCGAAGCCGGAGATCCGACCTGGGCACTCGTGTCCGTCGACGTCTCGCGGCTGTCGAGCGCGATCCGGCGGGTAAACATCTCAATGCCGGCGCGTGTGCTGGCGATTGTCGATGAGGCGGCAGCGCGGGAGGGCGAGTCACGTTCGGGGCTGCTCGCGCGCGCGGCCCTCAGCTATATTCATCAGGGACCCGCTGCGGTCCAACAAGACGAATCTTGAGAATCGGATAGGCGCGGACGCCAGCCCGATAGCAACAAGAACTCACCCCGGATTCAGGGCCAACCAGGATCTCAGCGCCGGAGCCTGCGGATGGCGCGGGGCCAGATCCAGAACTTTCCTGAAATACCTCCGGGTTTTCGCCGCATTCCCTAACGTGTGGTAGACAACGCCGAGGTTGTAATAGCCCTCGGCGTACCCGGGGTCCAGCGTTACGGCCTGCTCGTAGGCCGAAATCGCCTGTTGATAGTTCCTCAGGCCGTTGTACGCGTTCCCGAGATTCGAATGCGCCCTGGCGTTTCCAGGATTCAGCGCAATTGCCTTTCGGTACGCGCCGACGGCCGCGTCGAACTGTCCCGTTCTATAGTACAGATCGCCCACGTTGTAGTAGGCCGCCACGAACCGTGGATTCAATCCAATCGCCTCTTCGAAAAACCCCGCCGCTCTGTCGTATTCTCTCAGGCCGTACAAGGCGTTGCCCATCTGGAACCGGGCCTCCGCGAAGTCCGGCTTCAGCGCAATCACCTTTTCAAAGTGTCTGATTGCCAGTTCGAACTTTCCTGTGTCGTAGAACAGATTTCCAAAGTTGTAGTGGGCTTCCGCGAAGTCCGGCTTCAGCTCAATTACCCTCTGAAAATACGCCGCTGCCCGATCGTACTGCTTCAAATCGTAATACAGGTTGCCGAGATTGTAATAGCCGCCCGCGAATTCCGGATCCGCATCAACGACACTTTCGTACGCCCGGATTGCCTGAACGCTCCTGCCGTGATCCCTGTGGTATACCGCGAGCGTCTCCCATCCGTGCGACCGGGCGTGCGCCGACAGATATCTCCCTTTCAGATGGCTGGAAAACCGCGCTTCGGCCGACAATTCGTCCGCGTTAACGCCGATCCAGGAGACCGTGTGCAGGACCGCGGCCGCGCAGATCAATCCCGCGACATCCGCCGAGATGAGACGATCCCTGAGCTCGCGGACCAGAGCAAGCGCCGCCCACAACGTAATGGGCAACGCCGCAAAGGCGAACACATCCCAATCCCTGAATGCGCCAAGTTCGGGGTTCGCGACAACGGTAAACAGAATCGGAAACAGCGCGGCGATCATCACAAACTGCCGATCGGGTCCGTGCAGCCAGCGAGTCCTTCGGCACAAAAGCAGAACCATCAGAGAAGACGGCGCGACCAGGAAGTATTGGTTCACGAAATCAACCAGTTTCCCAATCGAAAACAACCTGTAGTGCTGTTTGGGTCCGGGTTCGGCAAACAGGTTCAGGATATAAAACCCCTGTCTCTTTTGAAGATACGCGATCAGGTCGAACTGGATCAGCAGGAGCGCGCCGAAGAAAACCCCCGCGCTCAACAGCATGGCGAACGCCGCTGTTGCGGCCGACCGTCCGGAAACCGCAGTTCCGGAAGATCCATGCGCCCGGCTTTTAAGGATCGCCAGAGCCAGCAGGGAGGGCGCAAGCGTCATCATCGTGATGTGGAGCGCCATCAGGACGCCCAGCAACGCCGCGGGCCACCAGATCGCCAACCTGCCTTCGAGCGCGCGAATGCCCAGGAGCAGGTAAAGCAACATAAACGGGAACAGAAACGCGTAATTCTCAACGTATGCAAAAAAGAGCTGCATATATCCGGCCCCCAGCAGCAGAACAAATATCAGGAATCGCTCGAGGGCGTCCTTTCCAAGGAGCCGGGCGGCATATCTGACGACAACCAGATACAGGATACCGGAAAGACAACTGAACAGTCGATACGTGGTCTCGGCGGAAGTCCAGGCGAACGCCCCGGCGGCACGGTGCAGCCCCCTGACGACCCAGAACGTCAGAGGCGCGCGGTCCGTCCTCGGGATTTCCGACCAGAAGTCCTCCAATTCGCGCATCAGCATAATCCCGTCACCGAGCAAATGCACGGCGGAACGCAT
>CAZKDZ010000008.1:0-13080 GCA_964551635.1 uncultured bacterium
AACTCATCGACAGAATTCAAACCTTCACCGACAACTACAACGAGACGTCCAAACCTTTCGTCTGGACCGCCACCGCACAATCGATCCTCGAAAAAGTCGAACGATTATGTAAAGCTATTTCTGGGACAGGACACTAGGACAGGACGCGCGTCTGGCGCGGGCTCTCAGTCAGTGCGTCCTGCTCTCGCGCCGGAGCCGTGAGCGGAGGGATGTCGACGAGTACATCCGCTTTGCCGCCGGCCTGATTCTCAAGTTGCTGCGTCGCGGCAATACGCCCCCGGCGACACTGGAAGTTGAACGCGAGGCGTTGCGAATTCACGGATTATTGAATAGGGTGGATGTCGTAGGCGAGGATGATGCGGAAGTTGGATGGGTGCCGCGCCCCGGCGAGAGGGTGCATTGCACTGCCGAAGGCGTGCTTTCGAGTATAAACGAAAAAGCCCAGTTCATGCTCGACCCTGCTTTCGACTTTAGTTCCGAGTCGGACGATTCGCTCCTACAGAGCCAGTCGGAACGCTGGTTTCTCAATCAGTGGGTGCCCGCGGCGCTCGGGCCCACAGGCGGTCACTGGTTTACCCCGCAGGCGCCGCTCGACAGACTGGTTGAGTCGTCGGGCGGATATGGGAACGGCTCCCGTCGCGTAGACTTTCTCTTCTGCCACCCCGGAGCTTCGCCATTCGCCATCGAGATCGACGGTCCCGAACACGACGACTCGGTCGCGGTGGACGAAGCACGCGATGAAGCATTGCGTTCAATCGGGATTGACGTCCTGCGCGTCACCAACTCGGAAGTGCTCAATGGCCGTGGCGATATGCTCGATAAAATCCGCGTCCGCTGCAAGGAAGCCCTAACTGCATTCGACCGGGCCAATGGTCAGGAGCGGGCTGTCGCTTCGCTCGCCGTCGACTGCGCGAATGCGGCCAAGGTCCAGTCTGTCGTCGTCCGTGCCATGGAATACGGGTGGCTGACGCCTGACAGAAGTTGGGAGATTCACATCCGTGGAGCGGGAACGCCCGCGGTGGCGGGCGTGCTGGACTCGCTTCGGTTCCTGGCAAGCATCGACGTCCTCTATGGCGGTTGTTCGGTCCCGACTAGCTGCTGCGTTCGCACGGATGACGGATTCAACGCAGCTTGGATTCACGATGGAGGTGGTCGGTGGGTCAAGGCCGCTGAAACCGAAACTGACGGAGAACCGTTGCGAATAAGTGTCGAAACGGCATACAGTCCGTATCACAGCATTCCACATGAGGGAATGGATTTCGTCGTTCGCCCCGTGTACGTCCCTGCATTGATCGCTGCCGCGCAGTCGTTCGATGTTCGCAGACGGGCCGCGGTGGTCTCAACCTACGAAAAGGCTCACAAGCCGCTCAGGATGTTCCTTCGCAACATATTTAGGAAAAAAGAATTCCGCCCAATGCAGGGACAGGCAATCTTAAACGCTCTGCGACAGACCGACAGCGTTGTGCTGCTCCAGACTGGCGGGGGTAAGAGTATCATATACCAACTCGCCGGTCTGCTGATGCCCGGCGTGACGCTGGTGGTCGACCCGATAACCGCGTTGATAGAAGACCAGGTTGAGGGACTACGGTCGTACGGAATCGACAGGGCGGCATCGGTCACCAGCTACCTTGCGGGCAGGGAAGAGCGCGCAAGTCTGCTTCGTCGGGTCGAGCGAGGCGAGTACCTGTTCGTGCTTCACGCGCCCGAACGACTGCAGTCTCCGCAATTTCGGACGGCGCTCCGCGCGCTGGTGGAGAGTACGTTCGTCAATTTGGCCGTCATCGACGAAGCGCACTGCGTATCGGAATGGGGCCACGACTTCAGGCCCGCGTACCTGAATCTTGCGAACAATCTGAGAAGGCTCGGGGCAGATGGCGAATCCAATCCGCCTCCGCTCCTTGCGCTTACAGGAACTGCCTCGCGCGCCGTCCTGCGGGACATGCTTCTGGACCTCGGCATCGACAAAAACCGCTCGGATTCATTGATCCGTCCGGATTCGTTTGACCGTTCTGAAATCCGCATTGATATCGTGCGCACGTCGCCGGTGGAAGACCCGTCAGCGGTCTTGCGCGGCGTACTGAACGCGCTGCCTGGAAGATTCGGATTGCCGCGGGCGGAGTTCTATCGGTCGGCGGGAGTCGACACCGCTTCAGGTATCATATTCGTTCCAACGGTAAAGGCCCGTATATACGGGGTGCAGGATGTGCGTAATGTGGTGCAGCATGCAACGGGCGCGGACGTCACCATCTATGCAGGCAGCCCTCCTTCGTCTGTGGACGCCGACAAGTGGGACAAACGGAAGCGTGCAAACGCTGCCGACTTCAAATCCAACCGCGTACCCGTACTTGTCGCGACCAAAGCTTTCGGGATGGGAATTGACAAATCGAATGTTCGATATACCGTGCATTTTGGAATGCCCATGTCGCTAGAGAGCTTCTATCAGGAAGCTGGCCGCGCCGGGCGAGACAAAAAAACCGCGCGCGCAACAATCATATTTTCGGAATATGACCCGAGTCGCTCCTCAGAGTTGATCGATCCCGAACTTAATCTCGAGGCGCTTCGCGAAAAGTTCGAGGTTATCAATGGAAGTGCCCGAACGGCGGATGACCTTACCCGGGCATTGTGGTTTCACCTGCAGTCATTCGGCGGCGCGTCGCGTGAAATCAATGACATAACCAATCTTATGAATGCGCTCGGCGATTTTACTTCCAGAAAACGCATCGAACGACCATTCGGAGACGGTGACGACCGTATCAGAGACGAGAGGGCCGTCTACCGGCTTCTCAGACTCGGCGTGATCGATGACTATGAGGTCGAGTTCGGTTCTCGCAGATTTGTGCTTCACGTGGACGCGTTCGATTTCGATCGATGCAGGGAAAGACTGCTTGAGTTCGTTCGCGCCGCGCAGCCTGGAAGGAGCAAGTCGCTCGTTCGCAAGGTAAATAGGATCGACACCGGGCAGGCGCGTGAAGCGGCGCTTGCGCTTGCCACGATTCTGATCGAGTTTACCTATGACCTTGTCGAACGTTCGCGGCGGAGCATGATCCGCGAGGCCCTGCTTCTCGTACGACAGGCACGGGACGACGCGGAGATTCGCATCAGGCTGCTCGACTACCTTCAGGAAGGTTTTGGCGCCGAGCACATCGAAGGGCTACTTCTGAACGAGGACGTCGAGTTGGCTGCCTGGTGGGATCTTGTTTCCAAAGTGCAGTCGATCATGGATGCGGGTGAGCTTCGCGGTCTGTGCATTCGCGCGCTTGAGTCATATCCCGATCATCCTGGGCTTCTAATGACCCGCGCGCTTTCCGAGGCCATGTGTACGGATCATGATGGAACCGTGAGCTCGAGGGGCATAATCGCCGCGATCAGTTCCGGCATTGAGAAATACGGGATTGGGCGGAAGGACATCGAGGCCTCGATAGACGAGATGTACGACCTGGCTTCAACCCGCGCGGGTGATCTCGGCCCGCCGCTTACCGTCGCACTGCTCAATCTTTCCGATGCGTCGCCGGACTATGCATACGTGGCGGAAAAGGCGATTCAGCGGGCGGTTGAACTCGATGATCCTCGAGTTAGTGCTGTAATTGCGACGCGGAGGATTCGAATTGTCTTCGATCAATTGAATATCGTGTCCGAAAGGGTGGTCCGGCAGTACGAGACGCCTGGTCTGGCGGAGGCATTGGGAGCGTAAATGGATATATTGGAAGAACTACAGGAACGGCTTGGCGAAACAGAACGTCGTGCGGCCGAGGTGGTCCGTCGGCTGGAGCAATTCGATGAGATCCAGCAATCATTGACGAAAGCGGGAACCGGACTCGGCGAAGCCAATGCCAACATTTCGGATCTCGCGTCTGCGGCCCGGGCCGCAGTTGAATCGTTGAACAGCGTCGTCTCTGAATTCCGGAGCGCCGTTGAATTGTTAAAGGCCACCGACCCGGCATTGATCGGCGATAAGCTCCTCAAAGTCGAGGAGCAGCTCAATGGCATAACTGAAAGGCTTGGTGTCGTGGACGAACTTTCGTCCGAAATCCGCAGCACCCGGGTCGAAGTCGAACGGCTTTCGCAGAGGTCAATCTTCGATAAGATCTTTGGTCGGAGCCGCTGAACCTGAGTGGGTCTGTGAAACGGCATTGTTGGACGGCAACACTACCGGACGTAGGACACCTCGCTGAAACTTACGCCACAGTGCGGCTACATCATAAAGGAGCCACCCCAATGCGCCCCGATATTCTGACCAACCGTCGCCGGACGTCCGTGCCGGCCAGGGAGACCCCGCTGAGCAGGCGGTACAAGCGCGTCCTGGAGAACTGGGTGCCGATAGGCCTGAGTTATTTCGAAGAGTGGCCGGAGCGGCCCAACTGCGGGCATTTCTTCGGCGGGGCGCACTGGTACGGAAGCGACACGGCCGGTCCGGCATTCGTCTTTGCCGTGCTCGCCAATTCCCCTGAATACGACGCGAAACGGACCGGATGCTCCAAAAATGAGCTTCGGGAGATCGCGCTCAAGGGCATCCGTTACCTCTGCTACACGCACGATACGGGTCCGGCGGACTGTATCCGGCCCGAAAAGAGCCTCGGCAACCCCAGGACCTGGGGCACCAAATGGGGCGAGCGCGGCCGGGGGTTCTTCCCCGAGAGCCAGTGCGGAACGAATCTTTCCGACGTTGGCCTGACCGCCCTCCTGCTTGGAGAACTGGTGGACGACGAGACCTGGACCATGATCGCCCGCATGCATGAGGACTATGCCGAGCGGTTTGGGGCCATGGACCCGAAAAGCGGCGTCTACACCAACACGCAGATGGAAGAAAACGGCTGGACGTCGTGCGGTCTGGCGTCGGTCGAGTGTTTCCTGAGCAACTCGCCGAACGTGAAGTCCTGGGCCGAAACAGCCCGCCGCTGGATGTTCTCCACGGCCACAACCCAGCAGGACACGAAGAACCTCGCGCCGTTTTCAGACGGCCGGACCGTTCGGGATCTTACCGGCCAGACGTTCACCACGCTGCCGGACTATATGGCCGAAAACCACGGCATGGTACATCCCAGCTACACCGGCAGTTCTGTTGTATTCACCGGGCGGCTGGGCATCATTTACGGGACGTTCGGCGCGGAGATACCGGCCCATGCCCTGTTCAACAGGAGTGAGATTTACGCCGAGCTCAAACGAACGACGGACCGGACCGGTTCGATGCATCCCGTTCAGGGCATGGACTGGCCCTATCTTCCGCCCGATCCCGGTACGCTAACCCATGCGACGGGCGCCGTGTTCCTGGACGACCCGGAGGCGGCGTATTTCGAGCGGCAGGGGCTGGAGACCCTGGAACAGCGCGCCGAAAGCGCCGGGGGGCGAATGCACGACCGGCAGATCGCCGAGATCGTCCACGGGCCCCAGGACCCGTTGATCATCCGGGAACACAACATCGACAATCCCGCGCATACCTATTTATTTCACAGGATCTTCGGGGACGGGCCGGATCCCGCACCCTCGTCGCGCGTCGAACGCAACCTGAGGGGCGTCAGGGTCTATCCGCATTCCGGTTTCGTCTTCCAGAGACACCGCACGGGCCAGACCGCGCTCTCATGGCGCAACGACATCATGGCGCTGCCGTTGAACAAGGATGGTCTCTACACGGTCGCGCCGGCGTCCGGTTCGTTTCTGGCCGGCATCGATGTTCAGGACCGGCCCGACAGCCACGACCTGGTTTCGGTTCGCGTGGACGAACGCCAGGAGGGCTTTGCCGCTGCGATGATCCTGGACCGTGCTCAGTGTTCGGTTCGACAGGAAGTGCTCTTCGCCGGCCTGCCTTCCGGAATCTCTCTCTCCTGCGAACGGCTCACGGCCAGAGAGACGATTACGGTTCAGGGTGTCGACCAGGGTTTCCTGCGCATCGTCAACGAAGATTTCGGTGCCATGAAGGGAAATTGCAACGGGTACCGTACCGTCCACACGCCGGACGGTTCCGATCGCTTCAGAAGCTACGTCACCAGGGATCCGGACAGCGACGTCGTCAAGACTTACGATCATCCGGCATGGCTCAACATCGACGGGCGCCTGGGATTCGTCTACACGGGTACAGGAAAAACCGTCTATCACAACCGGCACCATTACCAGGTCTGGCGCGCCGTGGCGGACGACCTCACCCTCAGCCGGGTGGACGAACCCTTCGAGGTAACCGCCGGCAAGACCATTTCCGCACTCACGGCGCTCATCGCACCGGATTGCAGCCATCGAAAAACGTCGGGAATCGACTTTGTGATCATGGAGTCGGGACGGTCCGCCATCGGCCTCCTCGCGGACAATCACCTCGCCCTGGCAAACTTCGGCGCCAAAGCCGGAGCGTTTACCTTCGGGGCGCAACGCTCAAGACTCAACGGGATCCCGATCTTCGGGGGCGTTACTCGACTCGACGATGACAATATCGCCTTCGAGCGAAACCTCGGGGCGGGCGAAGCCCGGCTGCAGGAGCCGATCCTGAGCGTCGTGACGGACGGTACGCTGGAAATCAACGCCGCGGAGTCCGGGGCGGTGTGGGTGAGGAATACGGGCGCCGCGCCGGCCCGGGTCACACACGAAGGCACGGAAACGCGGATCCGGCCGGGGGAAATCGCGGTCCTGGAGTAGTCGGTCGTCGAGCCTGCGTTGACTGGCCGACGGGAAAGACGAAGAGGGCCTGATTTGCTGATCAGGCCCTCTTTTGCTTGCGCCGCCTCAACGGTCGGACGGTACGGATGGCAGAATCCCGTTACCACCTCACCCTGAAACGCGTTTCCGCCCACGCCCTGCGACCGGAATGCAGGTCCTCCACCACAACTCGAAATGCCCTCGGCCCCGGCGATGCACCGTCCATATCCACGCGCAGGTCGCGCGGTTCCCAATCCCGGACGCCCCGGTACGTGTATGAAACAGCCGTCGTCCAGTTGGCCGGGACGCCGTCGCCCTTACCCTCCGGCAGCGACTGCATCTGATAGCTGACGCGGTAGTGCGTGGCGCCGAATTCGTTACGCGAAAGATTGTAGATTTCGAAATAGAACCAGGCCTGCCCTTCCGCACGGCACACCTGCAACGGATTCGGGAGTAACGCAAACCGCTCACGGCCGTAAGGCGCGTTTTCCCTCATCCGAATGCGTCGCGCCATCAGCAGGTCGCTGATCTCCAGCGTGTCCTGTCCAAAGGATCGTACCCTCAGCCGTTCCCGGAACGTGCCGACCCGCTTCGTCTCCCGGTCTTCCACTTCAGCCGCGAGGAAATAGGTCCCCGGATCAATGATCACACGTTCCGTGGCCAACAGGAAGCCTTCATCCGTGGATTCATAGACGACCCGCGGCATCCGCTCCACGTTTACGACGCTGTGCCGGACGGTATCCCAATCGGCGTCGAAGAGTAAGAGCGCCTGCCTGGCGTCCACTCCGGCGTTTCCATTGTCTCCCGACACGGTATGCCGCACGTTTTCGTCCGGAAGCGCGTAATACACCTCGATGCGCGTATTGCCGTTGTCATGCCGGAACTGCGCAGTCTGGCACGGAGCATCATATTGTAAAGGATGCTGATATAAATCTGGTACCGCCTCCACCAGTTGTTCGAGTTTCAGGCGTTTATTGCCCAGCTTGGCCGTTACGAACCGCCAGGAGTCCCAGGTAAGCGTAGGGGCGAATATCACCGTAAACGGGCCATAATCCCATACGTCCTTCCGGCCCCTCCCGGGACCGTCCATGTAGCGGACGCGCGGGTCTCCGTACCGGATATAGGTCTGTCCCATGTCGGTCTGCCATCCTTCCCGCCCGAGCGTGGGATCGGAGAAGCGCAGGTTTGCGTAGGCCACGCGCCGGCACTGTTCCAGCAGGCGCTCGTTGACCGATGTGAGGTAGATCGGGTCCTTTGCCAGCCAGAACTTGCGGATTTCCTCGTCGCCCGGGGGCGGTTCACCTTCTGTTTCGGCAGGATTCCGGATCAGGAAGACCGACTGCATGAACCTCCGCGCCGATTCGGTCATCCGGTTCAGGCCATCCAGGTAGGCGCGATAGGCCGCTTCGAGGTCGCCCTTCATCTGATAGCCCAGGCCGGCGAAGAAGTGGGCGTTCCAGTTTTCCGGTCGCTGCGTAAGATAGGCTTCGAAGAGTTCGATCAGCGGCTCGGGCAATTCGGCGGCGTAATAGGCCAGCCCGAGATACTGATGCGACGGCCAGTGGACGGGGTCCAGGCCGATGGCGCGGGTGAGGTAACCGATTCCGGTTTCGATGCCGAGATCCGGATATTCGACGAACGTCAGAGTTTTTCCGCCTCTGATCGAAAACATCCCGATTGTCGCTCTGGTGTCGTCATCGAGCCTGTCCGTAAAATAGGTCATCTCCCATGCCCAGACAGCGAAACGCCCCGCCCAGAACAGGCCCGCTACATGGTCCGGATCCAGTTTGAGAACCTGGAGCGCCTTTCTGTAAGAGTCCGGACGCTGCAATGTCCGCCATAACAGTTCAGCATGGGTTGCCCGATAGTCCGGGTTCTCGCGCTCGCGCATCACGGCTCGCAGCAGCCAGTGGCCGGCAGTCTGACGGGAAACCGGCGTGCCCTGCGCCATGTAAAAACGCGCCAGGGCGTGCATCGTCTTGCCGGACCGGTCGTGCCTGAGCGCGCGCTTTATCAGGGCTTCGCGCCGGTCAAGGTCGAGCAGTGTATCCGCCGCGGCGGCCAGCAGCGAGTCCACCCTGGCAGGATCGGACCGTCCGGCATCGGCGGCGGAAGCGCTCAACACCAGGAGGCAGATCGTTATCGCCGGTCGAAACATTCGAGGATTTCCCTGCTCCACGCAGACAGGAGTTCCAGGCAGGTGGTCTTTCGCAGTGAACAGACGCAGATCCTGACAGACAACAGGGCGTCGCTGCAGGCCGCCACGTCCGTGATGCACCCCTTCTCTTTCGTAAGACACATTCCAAAGGGTACGGGTTCAACTAATTTGATCGTGAACAGGTACTCTCACACAAGAATGAAGAGCCGCGAGGAATTCAACGGTAAAACGAAAAAGGGTCCTGGACGGACCCTTTTTTGGGAATGGATTGAAGATATTTACTCGCCGCTTTCCTTCTCGCCGCATGCCCGTGGGAGATGAACCGGGAGGCGTGAGATGGCCTCGTTGTCCGGCCCGAACAGGGCGTCACAGCCGCGCCCGTTTCGTTTGCGTTAGAACTGGATCTGCCTTCCTGCAAGATTGCTCAACATCAACTGGAATTCATCCATGCGCTTGTTGCCTCGGAAAATGAGCAGATTCACGCCTTCGATCCCCTCCGTCGTGGGGAAGTCGATCAGGTCGAGAAAGGCGACGAACGCCTCGTGGAAGGTGGTCAACCCCTGCTCGTACCGGTCGTGAATCCGGCGCAGTTCGCTGTCGTCCGGCCGTATGTCACGTACCTGGACCTGCAGCGTCTTCAGACGGGAGATCAGATTGGACATGAACTGCCGTGTCCAGTACCGCGAAACCACGCCGCCCGACCATCCCTGGGTGATGGAACCGAATTCGGCATTCATCACGTTCACGGTCCGGTAGGTACGAAAGGCGTCTGCGAGGTATGCGTTAAAATCCGTCGCGGCAACCGACAGCATCTTGCCCGTGGAGTCCGGCGCCGGTTCGACCACCCCTACGGGATCCGAAGAACCACAGCCCATACAGAGGATCAGGAGCATGCCCAGATGACGATTCATATCTGCTTTCCCTGCGCCCCGTCAGATGCAACGCTGCTGTAATCAATTCTGCGAAATGACGGACGGACTGCGACCGCCGTCAAGCCGCTTCTCGTACACTGCGCGCCGTAAAACCACCTCAAAACCCAGACGGCGGTACAGGCGAACGGCCGATTCCAGCGTTTCGCTGGTATTCAGGGTGGCTTCCCCGTAACCCAACGCTTTCAATTTGTGCAACGCGTTAACATTCAGCACCCAACCCAGACCCTTGCTCCGGTGCTCCGGAACAACTGCTACCCAGTGAATCAGCCCGACTTCCCTCCCCCGATACGTCGCCGTCCATGCTGTGGTTGTACCCACCGGTTCGTCGCCGAATACCGCGAACAGGACCCGCTTCGGATCGAAATACGGCGAGTCCAGATATTCCTTTTCGAAGTCCGCCGCCGTCCACGCCCGTCCGCCTGCGTTCTCGCTCATGAACGCCGCATTCTTGATCCGTAGGAATGCCGTGTCGTCTCCGGACTGGTAGGTCCTGATTCGATACCCTGCCGGCGCACTCGCGTCGGGAAGGTCCTTGAGTTCCCGCCACATCCTCAGGCTCGCGCCGAACGCGGGTTTCCATCCCGATTGTTCCAGAAGTCCGGTTGCGGCCCCGTTGTCGCTTGAGATGCTCGCGCCCGTCCGCAGGGATGCGTACCCGTTTCTGCCGGCGACCGCTTCCGCTTCCGCCAGTAACCGCCGACCCAACCCCGCACGCCGGCGGTCGGGATGTACCCCCAGGAATCTCAGCCCCCCATTGCGTTCTCCGGCCGTGAACGTCATTGCACAGACGCCCACGGGCGTCGGTCCGTCGAACGCCAGCAGGATCTCGTCGTTACGCAGATTCTCGATGATCTCCCTGGTCGGCGGCGATACGTCTCCTGCTCCCTCTGCACATCGTGCCATCAGGTGTTCAAGTTCCTGATCGGAAACGGCCCCGTCGCGTAGTCGAAGCGGTGGTTTCACGAGAGCTTACCTTCCACGTGGTCCAGAAACGCGGGATTTCCGGACGTCACGCCCCCGTCTGCCACGACCACCGCGCCTGTGACGAACGACGCTTCATCCGAGGCCAGAAAGAGCGCGACGTTTGCGATTTCTTCAGGTCTGCCCACGCGCTTCAGGGGGTAAACCTCGGCGATGCGTTCGAATATTTCCGGATCTTTTTCGATTACGTGCTGCCACCCTTCGGTAATGACGGTGCCGGGGCAGATCGCATTCACGCGCACGCCCCTGGGTCCGTAATCTACCGCCGTTGTTTTGGTAAACGAAATGACGCCTGCCTTCGCGGCGCTGTACGCACTCTCGCCAAACGACATGATCGCGTTGACGGACGATATATTCACAATAGATCCGCCGCCGCGATCAATCAACAGCGGAAGCGCCGTGCGAGTGCAGAAATAGGCGCTTTTCAGGCATCCTTCTATATTCCGATCCCATAAATCGGGATCTATATCCAGTACGCGGGTCCCGTGGCAGTAATAGGCATTGTTCACCTGAATATCAAGACCCCCGTACAGCTCCTCAGCAACATCACCCGCACGAATGACATCCGCCTCATCAGTCGCACTGCCCGCCACGAGCGTGGCTTCGCCACCCGCCCGTTTGATCGCCTCAACCACGGACTCCCCGCGTTCCCGATCGAGTTCCAATACGACAATCTTCGCGCCTTCTGTTGCGAACCGCATCGCCACGGCTTTGCCGATGCCCGCGCCGCCGCCCGTGATCCAGGCGACTTTGCCCTCTAACCGCATCGAATTCTCCTTTGGCGTCATTTGGTTCAAATCGCGATTGAGCTATCGGCTACATTGACATACAATGGCAGCTAACCTTAATCCGAATAAAGGCAACGGCAAAACTTACCACAAAAAGCACAAAAGGCACAGAAGAAATCAGCGCAAGAGCGGGGCATCGAGGTCGTACAAATGGATGAGATTTCCGTTCACGTCCAGTTACCTCAAGTATCTGGGGTCCTTGACTTCAATTTACTTTTATTCTTCTGTATAAAATCGACATTCAGGACCCCGGGTAATTGCAATTCAAGGCTAACCGCTATGAACGAATATACCGGAGCCATCCGTTCGTGTCAACGAACACTATCTGAAACCGTACTGTCTGAAAGACATAGACTGCGCAGGATTGCAATGACGAAACCAATTTTTGAACAGTGAAGACAGAATGCTACGTCCATTCGACAGTGTCTTCAATTCCACATTCACATCTATTACGTTGAACACCCTTTAGTTTACATCCGCCACTGCAGCGGCCCAGCTGGTCGAAGCGGTCTTCGCGCCTACTGAAGCGTGGTCACTGAACGTGCTTGCATTGAGCGTGTCGAAATGTCGAAGTGCCCGCGTTTCGGCACTCGTTCGGCGCCATTGTACAGCCCTTCGCCGACCCTTCGACAATCCTTCGGCAGGCTCAGGACAAAGGCTCTGGGACCGCAGGCTCGGGGAGCGGCTTCGGGCACGGCTGACGACCTCAGGTTGAGGAAGCACTGTATGGTTCACATTCTCCATTGTAACAGACGAATGACTGTCAATTATTCGTCGCTACACGTAATAACTGAACCGGTATGGACCAATCCGTGTCCTTATTTATGGGTCGGATGATCTGCAAAAATCCAGCCAGCATACAAAGGGATCTTATATCTTATTGATCCTGACGGAAGGCGAGAATGTCAGGATGACGTCCTCTTGCCGGAAGGTCAAGGAATGTCAATGAAACCACATCTGTTTATTGTGCCGGCCGTGCTTTTTCCAGTATTTCAATCTCTAGGCGACAGTGTTGCCGCGAGTCCAGCGGACTCGCTGGAAGCGCTGCGCGCCGCACAAGATTGGGTTGGTCTGGGGTATGCCTACCTGGATCGCGGCGATTTCGAAGATGCCAGGAAGGCATTTCGGCGAGGCGCGAGAGGAGATTCCGCGGCTGCGGCGTACAACGGGATGGGACTGGCTTACGGACGCGACCCTAAGGCCGTCAAGGCGAAGGCCTTCGAGTATTTCCGCCGTGCGCTGGGGGTGGATGAGGGTTACCTCGAAGCACGGATGAATATTGCACGTATGAACATCCAGTTGGGCAACCTGGATGCGGAGCGATCCCTGGAGGACGTGATCGAGGCGCATCCGAGGTATGCACCGGCCTATCTGGTGCTGGCGGATTGGTTCAAGGACAGTCTCTTCCCCGAAAAGAGAATTGCCCTCTACAATCGCTATCTCGAGATTATGCCCGGAGAATTACGGGGGTATCAAGGTCTCGCCATGACGTACATCGAACTACACAATTATCCGGAAGCGTTGAAGGCGCTTGAACCCGCCATCACGGATACTTTATCGGATTCACGGCTTCTGCCGCTGGCCGCTCAGGCATGGGCGGCGC
>CAZKDZ010000009.1:0-8766 GCA_964551635.1 uncultured bacterium
GCAGCAGTACCTCTGCCACGCGGACCTGGCATGGGTAAGGTCAATCGCAGCCGAACACGACCTCGAAATCGTGCAGATCTGCCCCTACTTCGACTTCACCACCGGCCAGGCCGCCTGGGACCGGAGCATCCGGGATGCCGAGACATTTATCAGATACGCGGTCGAGCTCGACTGTCCCTTCATCCGCACCTACACCGGCAACGTGGGGAGCGCGGACGCAACGGCCGGCCAATGGGACGCGTGCGTCCGGGGCCTGCGGAAAATCTGTGAGATGGGCGCCGCGTACAATATCGTCTTCCCGCTGGAAACACACCAGGTGATTCACCATGGGCCCAACCTGACGGATACCAGCCCGAGCACGCTGAAACTGCTCGGCGACGTGGGCATGGAGAACCTGACAGTCAACCTCCAGACGCCTCTCGTCGGCGAATCCGTCTTCCAAACCGTCGAGCAACTCGGGGAACACGTTGTCCACCTGCACGCCCACAACTGGGTGGGAAGCTGGCCGGAACTCACGTTTCTGGACGCCGGCGACGTGGATTTCACCGCGTTCATCCGACGCCTGCAATCCAAGGGTTTCGACGGCTACATTTCGATCGAACACGGAAGCCATCATCCGCCGTACGAGACGGCCGCGCATGAAATCGCATACCTGAAACAACTCATCGAAGGACAATGGCCGGCCGCCTGAAGCAGCCGGTCAAAGCAGTCGTCCCGGCGCAGGAGACAGACGAGGTCGAATCGACGATCGGAGTCCGCGATGCCGCACCGGAGAATGTCCCTGAAGAACCTCAGGCAACCCAAAGCGCTTTACCCTGACACCGTCCTTGCGGAAGACGGGCGCGCCGCGTCGGCCATCGTACGCCCGTCGGACGCCCGGTACGGCGCCGTTGCTGAGGCCATCCAAAAAAGAGTCCGCGACGTTTCGGGCGCGGAACTGCCCATCCTGGATCACAAAGCCGCCGCGAGGACGCCCCGAAGGAACCTCATCCTTTTGGGCAACCTGAACAACAACAGGGCGGCCTTCCGGCTCTACGGCTACAGCTACACCCCGGCGGACGACCATTTCCCCGGCGCCGGCGGCCATCTTCTTCACACAATACACGATCCCTGGGGCAACGGCAGAAACGCCGTCGGGGTTTTCGGCAGCGATTTATCGGGGGTCGAAACCGCCGCCGGCCTGCTTCTCGAGCGCTTCGGATCGGGATCGACTCTTGCCCTCGGTCCCATGTTCGATGTGAAGTTCGGGCCTGATGCCAGGAACGACGCCGGAATCCCCGAAGCACCGGACGCGGACGCCGAGATGGCGGAAGCCGAAGATGACCTCGCGCGATGCTCCCATACCGGCCTCTGGAGCAGGATCGGACAGCGGGGCCTGCTCTACGGGCTCACCGGAAACGACGTCTACGCCGAAATCTACAAACGACTGGTCTTCCGGATGTACGACCACGTCCTGTCCGACCCGGACAATTACGGCAGCGTATGGGGTTTCGACGCGGACTTCGCGCTGCAGTACGTCATGCCCGGGTGGGACCTGGTGGAAGAGAGTCCCGTGATCTCCGCGGAAGACCGCCTGCGGATCACACGCATTCTGTCTGAATTCATCTCGGATTGCGTATCGCACGTGGGGGACGTTGAAAACGAGCGCGTCCGCCACAACCACGCGACCTACGCCGCGCTGGGCCTCCACTATGCCGGCGCCTATTTCAGGAAATACTACAGAGCCACGCAGGCCTATCGTTGGCTGGACCTGTCGGAGAGGTGCTTCAGGGTTCAGGTCAACGCGTTCAAGCCGTACGAGGATTGCGGCCACTACCACTGGCGCACCCACTTCCACGCGATGCGCTACACGCTCAGCACGGGCGACATGACGTTTTTCGATACGGGAAACGCGCGGCGCGCCGGCGACTACGCCATCCTGACCACGGACAACCTGGGCTGCGCCGTGCCCAATGGAGACACGGCCTCCCCGTTCGGCACATGGACGGAAATGCCCTACCTGCGCGCCATGGTTTGCGTGACGGGAGACGGCCGTTACCAGTGGATGCTCGACAAGAAGAAAGCCATGGCGCCGCGCTCCCACCCGTACGAACACAGCCGCGACGTGGAACCTGTCGAGCCCACAGACCTGGAAGGCGCGCAGGTATACCCTGTGGATTCCCGGTATTACGACTCAACAAACGGCAGCGACCACCTGCCTCTGGACAGGACCTTCGACAAGGTCGTCTTCCGGGACGGGTTCGCGCCCGAAAACCAGTACCTCTTCCTCGACGGCCTGTCCAACGGCGGTCACAAGCATTACGACGGCAATTCGATCTGCCGCCTGACCCAGAACCACCGCATCTGGCTGGCCGACTGCGACTACATCAAATCGCTGCCCAAATTCCACAATGGCGTCCTCATCTTCAAGGACGGGCAATCCGCCGAAATCCCGCCGTTCGTGGAACTCGAGCGATTCGCCGCCAACCGGGATACCGGGTTCTCACAGACGACCCTGCGTTCCTACAGCGGCGTGGACTGGCGTCGCAACATCCTCTGGAACAGGGGGGCCTTCTTCCTGGTTGTCGACGAGATGGAAGCCCTGGGAGAAGCGGAATACAGTTTCCGCGCCGTCTGGCAGACGCTGGGCGACGTAAAGCTCAGCAAGGGCGGGCTGGAGGTGGAACAGAACGGCGAGCGATTCTTCATCCACGGCCTGAAGGGGCCCGTGCTCAGGCTCGAGGACGATCCGGTCACAGGAAAGAACTGGGACCGATACGAACACGCGGAACCAATCGTGCGCATCCTCCAGCAGATTGCCAACGTGCGCCTCGGGAAAGGGGAGGCCTATCGTTTCTTCAACCTGCTTTATTGCGGCCCGTTGAAGCTTGAAATGTCACAGATCGCCGAAAACGCCGTTCGCATTGACGATGGTCCGGAAACGGTCTTTGCCGGCGTCGGGCAGACCCGGACGGCGACCGCGCTGCCATCGGGCCCTCGTATAGCGGCCGCCCAGTTTCAGATATCTCCGCTTGCTCTCGCCATTGTCGACGGTACGGAAGTGTCGTGGGAAGATACGGTGTTCAGGAGCGATCGTCCCGTGTCTCTCGAATACGACCTGTCGGCGGCTCGGGGTACCCTCGTTGCCTCCGGTCCGGCGGATATCACGCTGTCCGCCGGAAGCGGGACGGAGGTGGAGGTGGACGGCCGGCCGGTCGACGCCGCCGTTTCCGCAGGCGCCGTCACGTTCCGTGTGCCCGGGGGCAGGCACGGCATCGCCCTGATCCCTCCCGCCCTCTCGGGAATCCGCCGCGTCGCAACTGGAAAGGCCGCACCGCGTTTCGTGCCGCGTTTCCGGACCCCGCGCGGGAGGGGCCGTGTTCCGGACCTCCCCGTGATCTGGTCTCACAGGGAGGACAACGCCCTGCTGTCCCTGCAGGCCGCGGACCTGGACGGCGATGGCAGGGATGAAGTCATCGCCGGCGGCCGCACCCGGGCCATCCATGCATACAAGGACGGAAGCCCCCTCTGGTGTTACCCCACGGGCGGCGCCGTACGTTCCGTCTGCGCCGCGGACCTGGAAAACGACGGCCGGACGGAGATCATCGCCGGTTCGGAAGACGAACACGTATATGTCCTCGACCCCACGGGTGACCTCAAGTGGGACTTCAAGATTCCCTTTTACTTCCAGGAACCCGTCGTGCGCTCCGTGTTTACCGGCGACATCGACGGCGACGGACGCCTCGAGGTCATCGCCGCGGTGGAGTCCTGGCGCTACTACGCCTTCAGCCACGACGGGCAGGAGCTCTGGCACCAGATGACCGTCCGCCCCTCATCCACGGGCTGCGCCGCTGACCTGGACGGCGACGGACGGGCAGAGGTTATCGCCGGAACGGAATATCACCGCTGGCACTGCATCGACGGGAACGGCGAAATCCGGTGGTCCTATCATCCCGCCACGGGCCCCCGCGCCAACAGCGCCGCGGCCGGCGACGTCAACGGAGACGGACTGAAGGAAGTCGCTTTCGCCGGCGCCGACACCCACATCCACCTCCTCAACGCGGAGGGGGTCCTGCTCTCGCGGTTCAACACCGGAGATGAAGTCACCCGCGTCCTGATGGAGGATATGGACGGCGACGGCGTGGATGAAATCGTCGCTTCGTCCATGAGCTTCAACGTCTACGTCGTCCGGGGCGACGGCAGGACGCTGCACTGGCGAACCGACCTCGGCGAAGTTGTCCGGTGCATCGCCGCCGCGGATTTCAACGGCGACGGACATCCCGAAATCGCCGCGGGCGTTGAGGACGGGACCGTGTACCTCCTCGCCAACGCGGACGGACGTCCCTTCGGCCGTTTTCAAACCGGCGGACCTGTCCTGGACATCGTCCCGGCGGACGTCGACGGGGACGGCATTCCCGAAATTGTCGCCTGTTCGGAGGACGGCTTTATTCACGTAATGAAGGCTTGATCTCAATTCAAAAAAGGACAACAGTCAAATTGGCCACAAAAAGCACAAAGGGCACAGAAGGAATCGGTGCGAAATGGTAGAGTTTCGTATTCTCCACACCGGACACGAGCGCCATGCGACTGAACGAAATACGGCCTCCTTCGCAGCATGATCCACAGATTTCCGGAGCGAGGGCATCCCTGCCCTCGAACTACGTGTGAGCCGCCTCCAATACCCGAATCAAGGTTAACCCAGGATATACGTCAATGGCACCGGTGAAATTCGAAGGCGTTTTTCCAATCCTCGTTACCCCGTTCGACGACCGTGGCGGTCTGGACCTGGAATCCTTCGACCGCTCGGTTCGCTTCATGGCCGACATCGATCCGTCCACCGCTGCCCAACTGGAAACGCTTATGAGCAGCGTGCTGCCCGGCGTGGACATTACCGCGCCCATAAAGGTGTGATTGAGGAACGTACCGTCCGCAGGTGCGCACCGGATTGAGCCGGAGTTTCGAATTCACCTTCTCAGAATTCAATCCTCGCTCAAGATTACACGGATCATCTCTTCAAGGTGGTCCGTCCGGCCAAAGGTGACGTCTCTCAGCACTCCTTTCCGGTCGACCAGAATGGTGGACGGAGTTCCACGCAGGGCGAATTTCTCAAACGTCTCGGCCGAATATTCCTTCGATCGCAGATAATCCTTTACCCTCCGTATGATCTCTGCCCTGTAGGTCTCGGGCCGCGAGTCGAAGTCGGGTATCTGCGGATAGATCAGGTCCATGATCGCAGCGCGGCCGGGTTCGCCGGACGTCCTCGTCAGATTGTCCATACCGAGCGGGAACGGAATTTCGTAGGGCAGCCGGTTTCCCTCCCGCAACTGTCCGCTCATCGCAAGCGCCTTCCTTGTCTCCCCGATTACCTGACCCGTCTCGGCCAGGAGCCTCAGGTTCTCGAGCGTATTCCTGTCAAAGTCCTCGAAGGCGGTCGCCAGCCCGATCACGCGCACCCCGTCGTCATGGTATCTGTCGTGCATCCGGATCGCGTCCGGAATGGCATACATGAAGCATCCGGGACAATTGACCTGGAAGACTTCCAGCACCACAACGTGGTCCCGCTCCCGGTCGAAGTTGGTCGGGCCGCCCTGCACCCAGCTCGAGACGCCGAAGTTTGGCGCCACCTTTCCAATCTCAACAGTCATTTTAGTGGACTCCATTCACTATCAAACGTACTGCGCTCACGACCGAACCGGTCGAGAACCCGCTTGCGCAGGGTGCCGCCCGACGTGAATATTACGCAAACCGTTTCGATATGGAAATTTGGATCCCTTCCGCCCATGGCGGAACCATCGCACGGTCCGACTCCCATCCGTCATCCTCACGCCAAAGGAAATCGCCATGAAAATCGCCGACGTCGAAATCATCCCGATCTACCCGAAAATCGCAGCACGGAATGCCGATCAGAAAACGCGCTTCATCAATCTGAACCAACGTACCATCTTCAAAATCACAACGGACAATGGCATCGTGGGGTACGGCGATGCGCGCTGCAAAGCGCCCGACAGGTCTACCGTCGAGCACGTTGTCGGGCGAGATCCCTTCGACTTCATCAACGCCAATCTCAATTCGGGCCTGATGGGGGCGTTGTACGACGCGATGGGCAAGCATCTGGAAATACCGGCGTATAAACTCATGGGCCAGAGGATACGCGACCGGGTGCCCGTGGCGGCGTGGACCCGGCCCGCATCGCCGGAAGACCTGGCCAAAGACGTCCAGCGGGCGGTCGGCGAAGGTTACATGATCTTCAAGATCCATACCTGCGCCCATTACGACGTCTTCGAGCAGACCCGAGCCGTGGAGGACGTGGCGCCGCCGGGATTCAAGATGCACTACGACTTCAATCACAACCGGCCGCTGGCCGCCGTTCTGCGAATTCTGAAGGAACTGGAAGACTCGCCCGTGGTCGGAATGATCGAGGACCCTCTCGTTCTGTCCGACGTGGAAGGGTGGCGCCTGCTGCGGCAGAAGACCAGCTTTCCGCTGCTGATGCACGTCCCGCAACTCGGCGGGGGGCAGGAGCTCATCCGGGGCTGCGCCGACGCCTACATGATCGGCGAAGGCGGAATCGGCCCCACCCTCGTGCGCGGATTTGCCGCGGCCCTCGCCAATGTCTCCTCGGTCATCCAGCTCACGGGCGGGACGCTGACCAAGGCGATGGCTCTGCACATGGGCGCCGTGATTCCGAACGTCGCTCATTGCACGAACCTGGACGACCAGTACGACCAGGACGTTGTCAAACAGCGGATCGAGGTGGCCGCCGGTTCGTCTCCCATACCGGAGGGTCCCGGCCTCGGCGTGGAGGTCGACGAAGACGCCCTGGCTGAATGCGCGGCCAACGAACCCACGGTTATCCCAACCACGATCGGCATCCTGCACCTGCCGGGCGGAAACAGGCTCTACACGAAGGGTTTCCCGAACGTGCCCCAAAGCACGGGTTTTCCCGAAGGCAATATCCGGGGCATCCGCCTGGAGGTGTGGGAAGACGACGGCAGCGAGGCCTTTCAGGAGACGCTGCAGCGGATTGAACGGAACGGTCCGTTCATGGAGAAATAGACTTTCAGCCAACGCCCTCCGATGTGTGTGGGCTGAATCGAAGGAACAGGAGTTGCCATGCCGCTTCTCAACGTCGAACGCGCACGCGAAAACGTGCGGCGCTACACCTGGGCGCAGGCCATCGTCGAAGCCTGGAAGAAAGAGGTCGACTACATCATCAGGCAGGACCGGGATTTCGTCGAGGCGATGATGCCCGAACTCACCCTGTGGCCGGAGTACGGCCAGAACTGTCCCGCCTGCGTGGACCGTCTCTCGTCCATGGGCGAAACCGGTATCTACGATTGGGACCCGACGGATCCCGACCGGCTCGTCTGCAAATACTGCGAAACGGAGTACCCCAACGCCGATTATCCCGAGACCGGCAGCGTCACCGCGGCCCGAATGAACCAGACGTTCACGTTCTATCTCACCGAGGCGGAACGCGCGCACCCGGAAGACAGATCGGGTGAACACGCGTTCAAATGGGTCCGCACGCCAGTGCATACGAGCTGGACCGGCGTCATCCGTGCGAAGAAGGGCCGCTGGTGTTTCGAGAAAATATCCCCTCTCGCCAAGCTGTACGCACTCACGGGCGACGTCCGGTACGCGCAGATGAGCGCGTGGATCATGGACTGCATGGCGCGGCGGTATCCCAACTGGTTGTTCCATTCCTACGACGGCACCGTCGCGGACTGTCCGCCGGCAGAAGTCGCGGCATCCATGGGCGCATTCCCCCCGGCCGGCCGATTCCCCGTCGAGACCATCGTCACCGCCTTCGAGGGCCGGCACCGTGTGGATGACCACGCTATACTCAACAACGGCTTCTGGGGCGCCGGACGCTTCGGGTGCAGCGGGTCAGACGGGTGGTACCTTCTCTCGATCGTACAGGCCTACGACCTGGTCAGGAGCGCCCGGCAGGCGGACGGTTCACCCGTCATCACGCCGGATATGGACCGGCGCATCGTGGACGACCTCATCCTGGCGGGCTGCACAGACACCGAAAACTGGAATGACATCAACAACAAATGCGGTCCCGGTCGCGCACTCAGCGCCGCGGTGGGTATTCTCTTCGGCAAGCCGGAAAGCGTGCGCCGCGCTGTCGAGGGGTTCGAATTGCTGATGGACGACGCCTTCCATTTCGACGGCTTCTGCACGGAGTCGCCAAGTTATTCGGCCATGCACCTCAATCAGTTGCGTGAGATTCCGGACCTGCTCGACGGGTACTCCGACCCGGACGGGTACGAACCGGAAACTGGCGCCGCCATGAAGAACCTGGATCCATTCCGGCATTTCGACCGCTACCGTCTGGCGCTGGAAAGCATGGTCCGCATGCTGGACCCGAACCTGCAGGAACCGGTCATCGGAGACTCCAGGGAAGGACGGAGTACCGAACCCGTCTACGCCGAGACTCTCGCCGCCCACTACGGCAGCCGCTACGCGAGTCTGCTGGAAAACGCTCAGGGGGCGCCGCTGTCGGAGAAAGGTGAGGAATACGCGCTCTGGCATCGCGACCCCGATCTGAAGGCGGACGACGAAACCGGCCTGCCGCACCATACGGAATGGTTTCCGGGTTGGCACGTCGGCGTTCTGCGAGCGGGAAATCCCCGGGGGCATACCGCCTTCTATCTGAACGGCTACGCGTACGGCGGCCATCGCCACCGGGATACCCTGGGCATCATCTATATCGCCCATGGCCGGGAGATGGCGGCCGACAGGGGATATATCTGGGACGACCCCAGAAACGCCTGGACC
>CAZKDZ010000010.1:0-6328 GCA_964551635.1 uncultured bacterium
GGGCTATCGAGGTGCAGACCAGGACATCCGTCGAGAGCACCCGCATCCAGCCGCGGTAGCGCTCCTGCCATTGGGGAGTGTCTTCACGCGGACCGACGAAATCCGGATAGCCCTTTTCCCGGACCCAGTAGGGATACATGAACAGCTCCACCGCCGTCGCGCCCACGGACCCCATCACGGCCATGGCGACGAACGCCCCGTCCGCGGGCAGCGCGAAGCGAAACCCGGACCATACCTCGGCGCCACTGACGGCGTAGGGGGTTGCCTGCATCGCCAGCACGGACCCGATGACGACCAGGCTGAAGCCCGCGACCAGTATTGTGATCATCCGCTCCAGGTCGGCGTAGAGACCCCGGTACAACAGAACCGAGATTGCCGCGAAAACCAGAATGGCCCAGACATTGTATGGGACGCCCGGAAGGAGGGTCACCATCAATCCCGCCACGGAGCCCAGTATGCCGATGACGGCAATCATCACGGAGAAATAACCCAGCACGCACAGCCATGCCGCCCAGGAAGTCTTCGCAAGACGCATCCCCGGCACGCGGTCCAGCACCTGGATCGTCGTGCTGTTGTGGAGGATGCACTGGCGCCCGAGTTCCAGCTGGATGAAGAATTTGACCAGACAGGCCAGGATCACCCCCCAGAGGAAGACGAAGCCCACCTCGGCCCCCATGCGCGTGGTCACCAGCAGCTCGCCGGACCCGACCACCGAACCCGACACGACCACGCCCGGCCCGATATTCCGCAGCAGGCCTCCAATGCCCCGCGGCGCCTCCCGAACCGGCCCGCTGGCTTCACTCTTCATAAACTTATCCCGTCAGATTCTCAACGCCGTACGGTTGTCGTCGGCCGGGCGCACACAAGGGACACACCTACACGACCAGAAATCCACGAATTGAATTCTCCTCGCTCCGCACCGATTTTGCATTTGCAGGGGCAACCCTTGTGGTTGCCCAAAAGGCGGTGCGTGTATCGATGATTCCCATCGATCGTCGCTAATAAACCGGCAGATAGCGTTCGCGTTCCCACTGGTCGACGTGCAGGTGATACTCCGCCCACTCTTCGCGTTTCACCTGGACGTAATAGTCGGCATATTCGGTGCCGAGCGCCTCCCGGAGCACGTCGTCGGACGCCAGGTGATCGGCCGCCTCCGCCAGGGTACCCGGGAGCAGGTCGATACCCCGCGCTCTCAATTCGCTTTCGGGTACCTCATAGAGATTGCCCTCGTTGCGTTCGCCGGGTTCCATGCGGTTCTCAATGCCGTCCAGCCCGGCAGCCAACATGGCCGCCGTCGTCAGGTACGGATTCGCCGCCCCGTCGATCGCCCGGTTCTCGATCCGCCCCGCGTCCGGAATTCGGATCATCTGCGTCCGGTTCGATCCGCCGTAGGTGATGCAGATCGGCGCCCACGACGCGCCCGAACGGGGAGCGCCCCTTGTCAGGCGTTTGTAGCTGTTCACCAGCGGCGCGGACACGGCGGAAATCGCCTTGGCGTGGTTCAGGATGCCTGCCATGAACCAGTAAGCCTCCTTCGAAAGACCGTTCTCATCCCCGTCGTCGAGGAAAAGGTTGGTCCTGTTCTCCGGGTCCCACAGGCTCATGTGGTAGTGCGCTCCGCTTCCCGTGAGATGAGAAAACGGCTTCGGCATAAAGGTTGCGTGGTATCCGAGTCTCTCCGCGTTCACCTTCACCATCCATCTGAAGAACGTCTGCCGGTCGGCGGTCGTCAGCGCGTCGGAATAGGTCCAGTTGATTTCGAACTGGCAATTGGCGTCTTCGTGGTCGTTCGCATAGGGTTCCCAACCCAGCTCCTGCATATACCCTATGAGCGTGGTCATCACGTCCAGGTTGCGATGCAGGGTGACGAGATCGTAACAGGGCTTCTCCAGCGTGTCCATCGGATCGGCCAGCGCATAATTACCCTGGTCGTCTTTCTTCAGCAGAATGAACTCTGCTTCCACGCCCAGATTCAGGCGGTATCCCTTTGCCTCCGCCCTCGCGAGCTGCCGCTGCAGGATCGTCCGCGGGCAATACCCGAAAGGCTCTCCCTCGACCTGGATGTTGCCCGCCACCCACGCCGTATTCTTGCGCCACGGCAATACGGTCATCGAGTTGAAATCCGGTATGTTCATCATATCGGAATCGTGCGGCCCCTGCCCCATATTGCCCGCCGCGAACCCCGCGAACCCCGCGCCTTCGGAGGCCATGTCGTCGAGGTGGGTAACGGGCACCACCTTGGCCTTGGGCATTCCGCTCATCTCCACGAACGAACACAGAAAGAAGTCGATTCCGTTCGCACCTACGAATTCTTTAACCTGGTCCAGCGTCATCGTCAGTTCTCCCCTCAGGAATTCCTGCTCTCACGTTCTATCGCCGAAATAAGCGAACCTGCCTCGGCCAGCTGATCCATCTCGTCGGCATAAGTTGCATTTTCGTGTTTGATCTGCCAGATCGTGTACGCAATCCACAGGAACACACATACCACGAAGAGAGGAACCTCGTACCCGACAAAGGGATACATCGGACCCACGTCGGCCGGGTTCCCCACCCACGTTTCAACCAAACCCGTTCTCATCTGCGTCCTCCTTTGAAGCAATTCAGAAACTGCAAACACGCGAAGAAACGAGAGTACGAGAATACGAATAAACGAGAATACGAAACTACGAGAATACGAAACTACGAGAATACGAAACTACGAGAATACGAATAAACGAGAATACGAATAAACGAAAGACCGAAACTGCGAAACTGCGAGAATACGAATCAACGAAAGGCAAAAAAGACGAAACTACGAAACGATTAGAATCCAGGAACCGAAGACCAAACTACGAATAACCCGAATAGACGCGAATAAACAAGACTACGAGAATACGAAAAAACTAAAAGGCACGAAACTACGACAATCCAAAAAGCGCGAGACTACGAGAATACGAAACTACGAGAATACGAAACTACGAGACTACGAAGAGACGAAAGACAAGAAAACCGGAAGACGAATGACGTATTCCCACCCTTTCGTACTTTCGTTTCCTCGTACATTCGTAGTTTCGCGAAACGATAAGACGAACAGACGAGAAACGAATAGACGAAACGTCCGAGGCTGGAATCAATACAGGTTCCGCCTTCAGAACAGACCGACCGTGTGTCCGGCGTCATCGTAATCGATCGCTTCGGCGGACGGCCTGCGCGGAAGCCCGGGCATCGTCATGACGTCTCCGGTATACACGACCACAAACCCGGCCCCGGCGGACACCCTCACGTCCCGGATGGGCACGTCGAAACCTCTGGGTCTGCCCTTCAATCCCGGATCCGTCGAGAGCGAATACTGGGTCTTGGCCATACAAACCGGAAGCCTCCCGTGCCCTGCTTCCTCAAGCTTTGCGAACCGGGCCCTCAACCGTTTGTCCCCCATAATATCGTCGGCGCCGTAGACTTCGCGGGCAACGATCCTGGCCTTGTCCCACAGCCGAAGACTGTCGGGATAGAGAAGCTTGAAATCACGGGACGCCGTTTCCGCGGCTTCGACAACCGACTCCGCAAGCGCCCCGGCGCCGGCCCCCCCTTTTGCCCAGTGTTCCGAGGGAACGATCGGCAGATTCATATCGGCGCACGTGTCCTGGATCAAAGTAATCTCACCGGACGTATCGGAAAGAAACCGGTTCACGGCCACCACCGCGGGCAGGCCGAAACGCCGGATGTTTTCGATATGCTTCCTCAGGTTGACGAGACCCTTTTCCAGCGCCGCCGGGTCGGCGTCCGACAGGCGTCTGAGCGAGGCGCCGCCATGGTATTTCAGCCCCCGCACCGTTGCCACGAGTACCACCACGTCGGGGCGGATACCGGCCTGCCGGCACTTGATGTTCAGGAATTTCTCCGCGCCCAGGTCCGCGCCGAATCCGGCTTCGGTTACCGTATACTCGGACAGACGCATCGCCAGCTTCGTCGCGATAACCGAATTGCATCCATGCGCGATATTTGCGAACGGACCGCCGTGAACGATGGCCGGGTTGTTCTCCAGGGTCTGCACCAGATTCGGCTTAAATGCGTCTCTCAACAGCACGGCCATCGCCCCGTGCACGTTGAGGTCCGCCGCCGTGACCGGTTCATTCGCCCGTGTATGCGCCACGACGATCCGACCCAGCCGCTCCCGGAGTTCGTCGAGCGACTCCGACAGGCAGAATATCGCCATCACTTCGGACGCGACCGTGATTTCAAACCCGGATTCACGCGGATAGGAGTTCCCGGTACCTCCCAGACCGACGACGACTTCCCGCAACGCGCGGTCGTTCATGTCCATCACGCGCTTCCAGAGGACGCGCCGGGGATCGATATCCAGCCTGTTCCGGTGATGGATGTGGTTGTCGATCGCGGCGGACAACAGATTGTGGGCGACCCCGATGGCATGAATATCGCCCGTAAAGTGCAGGTTGATGTCCTCCATCGGCGCCACCTGGGACATCCCGCCGCCGGCCGCACCCCCCTTCATTCCGAAACAGGGGCCCAGCGAAGGCTCCCTGAGACAGATTGCCGTGCGCTTGCCCAGCCTGTTCAGCGCATCGCCCAGGCCCACGGTTGTGGTAGTCTTGCCTTCGCCGGAAGGCGTGGGATTGATCGCCGAGACCAGCACCAGCTTGCCGGTGGCGTTACCGGCAAGGCTGTCGTAAAAATCCAACGAAACCTTGGCCTTGTGTCTGCCGTACACCTCCAGCCGGTCTTCCGGCACGCCCAGTGTCTGCGCGACCTGACCGATATGAAGCAGACGCGCCCGCCTCGCGATCTCGATGTCCGGCAAACCGTCGTGTTCGCGCATAAATCCCTTCTAGCCGCTCGCCTGCGCTTCGTCGATTTCCGCCTGAACGAGTTCGTCCGCATCCGCCGTCTCGTTCTGAATGGACACGTGATCCAGGCCCGCAAGCTCTATTCGACCCGGTATGCGCAGAACGCCAAGCTTCTTGAGGATCGCGCCCAGGACGTAGCAGGGAAGAAAGCCCAGCACGAAAAACATAATGACGGCGCCGAGCGTCTGTCCCCACGGTGTAATCGGGGCGTACTCGGGATTGGCGGCGGGATACCCCCAGAGGACGAATCCCGCGACAATCACCCCGATGACTCCGGCATATCCATGAACCGCCACGGCCCCCACCGCATCGTCGATCCTGAACCGTTTCTCAACCCAATTGTGCAACTTGTACATGCAAAACGTGCCGAATGCGCCGATGAGCAGCGCCTGCATGGGATGGTACAGGTCGTTGCCGGCCGATGCCGTGATGATGCCGGCCAGCCCGCCCGAAAACGTCCAGTACGGATCGCCTTTGGACACGAAATAGCCCATAATCAATCCACCGGCCAGCGACATCAGAAAGTTGAACGTGATGGCGCTGAGCGTGGTGGGCGTCAGGTAAATCGTGGTGGCGGAAAAGAACGTCCGGGCGTCGGAGGCGTCGATGTCCATAATGGGCACGTTGCAAGCCGCATAGAAACCCCAGAATCCCGTGTAAATCAGAAACAGCCCGATAATGACCAGCCAAGTGTTTTGAGGCGGGAAGTTCCTGGGGGAACCGTCGGATCTGAATCTGCCGATCCGCGGCCCCAGGTGATAGAGGATCGCCAGTGCGGATCCGCCGCTGATCGCGTGGATGACGCCGGAAGCGTACGCATCGTGATACCCGAGCAGCTGCACCATCCAGCCGTCTGCGGACCAGCCCCACGCCGCGTCGATCACCCACGTAACCGATCCCACCAGCACCGCGAAGATCCAGAACGCGCCGGATCGGATGCGTTCGATAACCGCGCCTGAAAGGATCGATCCCGCCGTCCATGAAAACAGCAGAAACGCCGCCCAGAATACGCCGTTCAGCCTCGCCCAGAGCGCCGTGTCGCCTCCGGTCAGACCCCCGCCGTGCGGCCTGCCTCCCATATGTGTCCCCATCAGCTCACTCCAGGGCGTCGCCCACGCGGCTTCGATCAGCCCGCCCGTGATCCCGGGTCCGTTCTGAACGGCGAAATAGATCCACCACCCGAAGAAATAGAACGTGATGGTGACCAGCGGAATCAGCATCGCGTTCTTCATGAGCGTATGCATCATATTCTTCCTCCGGGACACGCCGACTTCGTACAGGCAGAAGCCGACGTGGATGAGGAACATGAGCACGATGCATATCCAGTAATAGAATTCCGTGAACACGACGGTCAATGCGCTGAGTTCGTTGTCCATTTCTCCCCTCCGAATTGAACCTGAGAAGCTGTCTCAAAACCCCCAGCGGTCTTCGCGCGGCTGCAAAAGCGTCGGTCTGCGTTGGTCAAATCCACCCGTATAGACTAATAT
>CAZKDZ010000011.1:0-61983 GCA_964551635.1 uncultured bacterium
ACTGAGGGATCTGTCCCCCGAAGAGATCGCCGGATGCGGCGAGCCGCTCGTGGCGGAGGGCGTGAGGCGGATGCGGGCCGGGGAGGTGGAGATTGCGGCGGGTTACGACGGCGTATACGGCAGAATTCAGGTGTTTTCAGAGCAGGACAGGGCACGATTGAGCCGGCAGCCCGCATTGTTCGATCTGCCGGAAAAGCCGGACGCGCCGCCGCAGGTGTCATCGTTGGTGGCGCCGCCATCGCGCGACGAAACATCGGGCGGTAATGGGGAAGCGCCGGCGGTCGCGGACGTTGCCGGTGAGGGTGGATTGAACGATGCGCAGAAGGCTGCAGTGGACCGGGTAAGCGGTCCTGTTTTTGTGGTGGCCGGCCCGGGCACGGGCAAGACGCGTGTTTTGACCCATCGTCTGGCGCGGCTGATCGGGGAAGCGGGCGTGCCGCCGGAGTCGATTCTGGCGGTCACGTTTACCAATAAGGCGGCAGCGGAGATGCGTGAACGCGTTCACAATCTGTTGCCGGGCAAAGGAACGCTGGAAGGGTTGACGCTCGGCACATTTCACGCCGTGGCGCTGAATCTGATGAAGGACTGCACGTCCGGGGAGTTGCCTCAGGTCATCGACGAAGTGGAGGCGACACAGATGGCAGCCGAGGTCATCGCGGATGCTGAAGTCAGCATGTCCGTGCGTGATGCGCGGCTGGCGGTCTCATTTGCGAAGACCGATCCCCGGGCGGACGTAGCCGAGGCGTTGAGGGGCGTGGGGGAAGCGTATCAGGACCGCCTGCGTAAACTGGGCGTGTGGGACTTCGACGACATTCTCCTGGAATTCCTGGCGATGCTGCGCAAGGGCGACGCGTCGTCCGAACGGGTCCGGAACCGGTTTGCGCACGTACTCGTGGACGAGTTTCAGGACGTGAATGCGGTGCAGTACCAACTGGTGACCGCACTTTCCCGTGAGGGTACCGGCCTGTTCGTGATCGGCGATCCGGACCAGGCCATCTACGGATTTCGCGGTGCGAGTGCGGCGTACTTTGACAGACTCCGGGAAGATCTGCCGTCTGCGCGAACAATCTTGCTGGATCGGACATATCGTTCCACACGACAGATCGCGGGCGCGGCCGTCTCCGTGATCGGGGCCGGTCGTGAGTTGAATGCCGCCAGGGGAGAGGGCGTTACGGCTCGACTGCTTTCCGTGTCCGGCGAGACGGCGGAGGGTATCGCTGTTGTCCGGGAGATCAGCCGGATGATGGGCGGCGCGGACATGCTGCAGGCTGGTGAAATAAGCGGGAGACAATCGGTGAGAGGAGGAGGCGACCGGAGTCTGTCGGATTTTGCCGTACTGTTCCGGACCGGCCGGCAGGCCGAGGCGATTGAGCGTTGCTTTGTCGAAGAGGGACTGCCGTACCGGGTGGTTGGCCAGAAGGGCTTTCTTTCAGCGGAGAACGTGCGTCACGCGATCTCCTTTTTCAATTACGCGTTCCGCCCGCCCGGATTCCTGCGCCTGCTTCGCGCGCTGGCGGTTCCCGTCTTCCATCCTGGAAACACGGCGCTCAATCGGCTCCGGCGCGAAGGCGGCGACCTGTCCGGCTGCGACCTGCCGCCGGCCGCTCGCGAGAAGGTCTCCAGGCTGGAGGATGCCGCCGGGGCATTCAGGAAAATGGCGGAAACGGAATCCGTGGAGTCGCTGGTGAAGACATGGCAGGAAGTCGCCGGCGTGGAAGAGGATGAGGATCTCGCTCGCCTTGCCCGGATGGCGGTCGACTTCGATACGATCCGCTCGTTTCTCGATCTGCTGGTTCTGGGCGCCGACGCCGACTATGTGCGCATTGGCGGCATCGCACGGCCTCGTGCGGAGTCCGTAACGCTGTCAACCCTGCATGCGTCGAAGGGACTCGAGTTTCCCGTCGTGTTCATCTGTGGCGTGGAGGAGGGCCTGATTCCGCACGCAAACGGCGACGAGGAAGAAGAGCGGCGGCTGCTGTTCGTGGGATTGACCCGGGCCATGGATGAGGTCGTCATGCTCTGTGCGAGGAGCAGGACGCGATTCGGCGAGCGGGTCCGTCCGGAGCCGTCCCGGTTTCTGGATGATATTCCTTCCGGCCTCTTGATACGTGAGCGCCATTCCCCGGAACGGCGGGTCACGCAGGCGGACCAGCTCTCTCTGTTCTGATCCCGGCGGATGCCGGTTCAGAGAATATCTGCTCCGTCGTTCAATAATGGCCGAAACCGTACGTATGCGTCTTCCCATGCGCAGCCGCCGTCCGGCTCGAACGTCACGATCTCCGTGGAATTGCGAACGACTTCGCGAAGACCGGTAAGGGAGTCGACTTCGCCTCGCGCATATACCTGCATGAGGATGTTTCCCAGGGCGGTGGCTTCAGCCGGTCCGGCGACAACCGGCCTTCCGGTGGCATTGGCGGTGAACTGGTTCAGCAGGGCGTTATGGACCCCCCCGCCCACGATGTGGAGTGTGTGCAGCTTTCGTTCAAGGACAGACTCGAGATCCTCAAGAACGTACCGGCACTTGAGGGCGAGGCTCTCCAGCGCGCACCGGATGACGGCGCCTTCGGTGGCGGGCCGGGTCTGTCCCGTGCGCCCGCAGAACGTACGGATGCGGGCCGGCATATCCCCTGGCTCCAGGAAGTCCGGATGATCGGGATCGATGAGCGAGGTCAATGGGGGCGCCGCTTCAGCCAGTCGGACGAGTTCTGCAAAGGAATATGCATGTCCCCGGTTCTCCCAGATGCGTCTGCATTCCTGGACGATCCAGAGCCCCGTTATGTTCTTGAGAAAACGGTAAGTGCCGCAAACCCCGCCCTCGTTTGTAAAGTTGTGGCGGAGGGCGGCGCGGGTCACCATGGGGGCCGGAAGTTCCGCGCCAAGCAGCGCCCAGGTGCCGGAGCTGATATAGGCCGCGTCCGCGTTGGAAAACGGCACTGCCGCCACGGCCGATCCGGTGTCGTGGCATGCCGGCGCGATGACGCCGCCCGAACGGATGCCGGCATCCGCCGCGGTCTCCGGACGAAGCGGACCCAGCGGCGTACCCGGCGGGACGATCTCAGGAAGCATGTCTGCCGGGATCCCGAGCCTGTCCAGCAGGTCGGTCGCCCACCCGCCCGTCACCGGATTGTAGAACTGCGTGGTGGTTGCGTTCGAAAACTCGCACACTTTGCGGCCCGTCAGCCAGAAGTTGAACAGGTCCGGCATCATCAGAAATGTACCGGCCATGCGCAGGCGCTGCGGGTTCCTTTCCGCCATGGACAGGAGTTGGTAGAGTGTGTTGATCTCAAGAAACTGCAGGCCGGTCTGCTCGAAAATTGCTTCTCTGGATACCCGGTTGAATGCCCTCTCCATCATGCCGTGAACGCGCGGATCACGGTAACAGTGAGGATTGCCCAGGAGTTCATCGGTGTCGTCCAGGAGCGCGAAATCCACCCCCCAGGTATCGATGCCGATTCCCGCCAGTTCCGGTCCGGAGATCCGGGCGCATTTTCGGAGTCCGGTGAGCATCTCGTCATAAAGCCTCAGCGCGTCCCAGTACAGTCCGCCCGCGACGGATATGGGACCGTTTGCGAAGCGATGGGCTTCTTCGAGTTCGACGGCGCTTCCGTCGAAACGACCGATGACGGCCCGGCCGCTGGACGCGCCGAGATCGAAGGCCAGATAGTTCTGCGGCATCGCGACTCCTTCCCGTATGGGCTCTTCAGCAGGCTTCTGACAGCGATCCCTGCTTCCGGTTGTGCGGGGTGAAATCGTTTGCGATATTATGCGTTGCGGCGCGGGGTGTCAAGTGTTTCGTCGCAGCGGGAACACGCGCCGCCGGCGAATCAACGATGCGCCGTGTGCGGCGTACACAAGTCCGATTGCGAGAGGGTGCGAATGCCGGAAAAGCCGACGGTGGCGCACTGCGCGAATCCGTTTCTGACGCTGACCATGGTCTGGTGTTACGACCAGATACGCGGTTTGAGCAGGTATCGGCCGGTCGTGTTGACGCAGGCGCGGCAGAATGAGCGCGTGTTTCCGGTTGAGACGCTCTATTCCAGCGAAGATCTGCCCCGGCTGCGCCGCTCCGCCTACCGGGTCACCCGCAAGATCCGTGGAACGTACGCCGGCTACGGGGGAATTCTCCGGAAGGAACGCGCCGCGGTCATCCATGCCCATTTCGGGCAGGAGGGCTATTTCTGTCTGGAGGCGCGCCGCAGCGCCGGGGTTCCAATGGTCACCACTTTCTACGGGCTGGATGCTTCCGCGCTGCCCCGAAAGCGGCTTTGGAGACGCCGGTTTCAGCGGCTGTTCCACGAGGGAGAGCTCTTTCTGGTTGAAGGTCCGCGAATGGGAGAGTCGCTTGTCGACATCGGTTGCGCCTACGAGAAGGTGCATGTTCACCGCCTGGGCGTCGATCTCGAAAGGATCCGCCATTCGCGGCCCGAAGCCAGACACGAGGACGTTGTATTGATGTATGCCAATTTCCGCGAGAAGAAGGGACACGTTTACGGGCTCCGGGCGTGCCGGAAGATCATCGGTTCGCATCCCGGTCTGAAGGTGCGCATTATCGGCGATGGAGAACTGCGTGCGGACGTGGAACGCGAGATCTGGCGCCTCGGCCTTGAAGACCGCGTGGACCTGTTGGGCGTGTTGCCTCACGAGTCCTGCCTGGAGGAACTCCGAAGGGCTTCCGTGCTGCTGTATCCAAGCGTGACCGCCTCCGACGGCGATACCGAAGGCGGCGCGCCCGTGGCGTTGATCGAGGCCATGGCTTCGGGGCTGGCAATTGTGTCCTCGCTGCACGCGGACATTCCCACGGTGGCGCCCGACCGGCGGTGCGCGCTGTTGTTCCCCGAGCGGAACGTGGATGGACTGGCCGAGGGACTCGATGCGCTGCTTCGGTCCGGCCGGTTACGCGAGGAATTGGGCACGGCGGGCAGGTCGCACGTGGAGGACGCCCACGACATGCGGAAACAGGGCGGGCGGCTGGAGACGTTGTACGACAGGGTGAGGTCGTGAGAGAGCCCCTGGCGCAACGAGGCGATGCGGCCGTAACGATCAGGATTGACAATCGACCGGATCGCGGTTATTTTTCAGCAAGTTACGTTAATTCAGGCCGTTGTACACTCGGGGATCCGCGGTGGAATTATCCAATACGCAGGTCGAGTCTTACAGGGAACAGGGATACCTGGTTGTCGAAGGGCTGCTGAGCGACGAGGACGTCAAGGCCATACGTGCGGATGCCGTAAAGCTCTGTCGCGGAGAATACAAGAGCGAGAATCTTGAGCCGGTTCCGAACGGGATGTCCGACGATGCCGCTCTTTCTCAGTATCTGTGCATCCATCAGCCGCACCGTATCAGTCCGCTCATGTCGGAGGCCCTCGCGCATCGCGGCGTATCGAGAGTACTTTCCCGGATCGTGGCGCCCGATGTGAAGTGCATGCAGTCGATGCTGTTCATCAAACCGCCGAAGTTCCCGGGGCAGGCCTGGCATCAGGACGAGGTGTATATTCCCACGCGGGACCGCAGCCTCACCGGCGCGTGGTACGCCCTGGACGACGTGACGGTTGAAAACGGCAGTATGTGGGTACTGCCGGGTTCCCACCGGAATGGATATCTGTATCCACAGCGCACTCACAGCCGTCCTGTGGAGTTCGATTTTGCGCAGGAGTCCTACGGATTTGACGACAGCGGCGAGATACCGGTGGAGTGTCGCGCCGGCGCGGTGGTCTTCTTCAACGGCTACCTTTTGCACCGGTCCCGCAAAAACCGGTCGGACCGCTTCAGGCGGGTGCTGGTGAACCATTACATGAACGCCTATTCGTTGTTGCCCTGGCATCGCCCGCCGGAAGACGGTAAGATGGCGCTTGCCGATTACCGCGGCATCGTGATGGTGGCGGGAGAAGACCCGTACGCGTGGAAAGGAACGGTGGCAGGCGGTGACGCGCACGTCCGGACATTCGATCCCGCCGCCCTGGAGTCGGATTAGCATCAGGTTGTCGTTAACCGGATGATTGGCCGATCGTCTATGGATACTCTGACAGCGCATCAGGAGACTGACAAGGCGACCGTTGAACGGCCGGAGGCCTGCCACGTGATGGCAAAGCCATCCGGCGCGGTATGCAATATTGACTGCATGTACTGCTTTTATCTTGAAAAGGAAAAGCTGTATCCGGACGCCGGCAGAAACTGGATGATGGACGATGAGACGCTGGAGCTATACGTCCGGCACTATATCGAAGCACAGGATGTTCCGGAGGTGCATTTCGCCTGGCAGGGCGGCGAACCCACGCTCATGGGTGTGGACTTCTACCGCCGGGCCGTTGACCTCCAGGGGCGGTATGCCAACGGCAAGACCGTCACGAACGCGTTTCAGACCAATGGGATTCTTCTCGATGACGAGTGGGGCGAGTTCCTGGAAAAACACCGGTTTCTCGTGGGTCTGTCCGTGGACGGTCCCAGGGAGATGCACGACCGCTACCGCGTGGACAAAGGGGGAAAGCCCACGTTCGACCGGGTGATGGCAGGGCTGGAAGTCCTTCAGAAACACCGCGTTGAATACAATACGCTCACGGTGCTGCAGGCTCACAACGCGGATTACCCGGTGGAAGTCTATCGCTTTCTCAAATCCATAGACAGCCGGTACATGCAGTTTATCCCGATTGTGGAGCGGATCGCGGACGCGCCCGGCGACGATCTGCTGCAGCTCGTCGCGCCGGAGTTCGACGGGCGGGCCCGGGTCTCGAAATGGTCGGTGGGCTCTGCCCAATACGGCCGGTTCCTTTGCGGGGTGTTCAACGAGTGGGTCCGGCAGGACGTGGGCCGGTATTTCGTACAGATGTTCGATATCGCGCTGGGGAGCTGGATGGGCCAGGATGCCAGCCTCTGCATATTCGCGGAAAAGTGCGGCAGGGCGCTGATCATCGAGCACAATGGGGATTTGTATTCCTGCGACCACTTCGTCTATCCGCAGTACAATCTTGGCAACGTCCGCGAAATGAGCATACGGGAAATGGTGGCCAGCCCCCGGCAGGAGAAATTCGGGTCCGACAAACGCGATACCCTGCCGGCGTATTGCCGGGCCTGCGACTACCGGTTTGCCTGCAACGGGGGTTGCCCCAAGCAGAGGTTCATCCACGCGCCGGACGGAGAGGCGGGGCTGAACTACCTCTGCCGAGGGTACAAGATGTTCTTCGGCCACGTGGATCCCTACATGAAAGTGATGGCGAAGGAGCTTGCCGCGGGAAGGCCGGCCGCGAACGTGATGCGCTGGGTGCGAGCCCGGGAATCCGAACGGGCGGAGGCCCGTGCCCGCAGCACGGGCCGGAACGAACCGTGTCCGTGCGGCAGCGGCAGGAAATTCAAGCGGTGTTGCGGGGCGGCGTGACAGGGTGAGGGCGGCAGACAAATAGCGATATATTTCCGGGACGGGACACGGATCGTTTTGGCTTGACTTTTGCCCTGTGCGGTGCGATCATCCGTACCCGCTTCACCGAAGCTGGTACGGCTTTTTTTGTGTTTTTTCCGGAGAGTGGCAATGTGCGGAATCGTGGGGTTCTGGAACCGGCAGGAGGACACCGGAGAGCTCGGGCGGACCGTTTTGAAGATGCTGGGCGCCCTGGGTTGCCGGGGGCCGGATTCGGCCGGCGTGGCGCTTTATGGCGAAGGGCAGGACGGACGGATGGTCCTGCGTGTAAGTCTGGGAGAACGCGCGGATTACGAAGGAACCGCGCGACGGGTCGTTTCGTGTGCGGAAGCACAGGGCGCGGTGGTGGGTTGGACACGCACGGAGGAGTACCTGCGTCTGGTCGTTGCTTATGGGGGCGAAGCGAGCAGACTGGAACAGGCAATCGAAGCAGCGGGCGAGGGTGTGGAGGTGGTAAGTATGGGGTGCCGTCTGGAAATCGTAAAGCAGGTGGGGTCGCCCGGCAACCTTGACAAGACGTACGGGATTTCCGGCTTCGAAGGGACGCACGGCATCGGTCATACACGCCTTTCCACGGAGTCGCGGATCGACCTGAGCCACTCCCAGCCGTTCTGGGCCCACGGTCATCCGGACCTTGCCGTCGTTCACAACGGGCACATTACGAACTATCACAAGCTGCGGCGCATATACGAGCAGGAAGGCGCCCGGTTCTATACGGAGAACGACTCTGAAATCATCGGGATGTATCTCCGCAGGCAGCTTGCGGGCGGTAAGGACCTTGAGGCGGCAATGGCCGGCTCTCTGACAGACCTGGACGGCTCGTTCAGCTACCTGGTGGCCACGCCCGACGCCGTGGGTTTCGTCCGCGATCCGTATTCCTTCAAGCCGCTGCTCTTTGCGGAAACGGACGATTTCGCCGCGGTGGCCACCGAAGAGATCGCGTTCCGGTCGGCTTTCGATGGAGACTACGACGTGGTTGAAGCCCGCGCGAGGGACATGCGGCTATGGCACAACTGACCTGCAACGGAAAGTCAACGCGAGAGATCAACCGGGAAATAAAGGCGTTTGTCGCAGCCGGGGAAGGCGAGGTCCGTGTCCTGGACCCGGGTGCGCGCCACAATCTCGGGGTGGCGCTTCTGGATCCGGTTCACCTCACTCTGGAAGGCAGCGCGGGATACTATTGCGCCGGAATGATGGACGGGGCGACCGTCGAGATCAAGGGCAGCGCGGGCTGGGGTCTTGCGGAGTCGATGATGGGCGGGAAGGTCATTGTACACGGCAACGCGGGCAACGGTACGGCGGCGTCCATTCGCGGGGGCACGGTGGTGGTTCGGGGCCACGCCTCGGCGCGGCTGGGCGTGGCGATGAAAGGCGGGTTGATCGTCGTGGGCGGAGACTGCGGTTATATGGCCGGGTTCATGGGGCAGATGGGCCGCATGATCGTCTGCGGCGATACCGGCGAAGCCTTTGCCGATTCGATGTACGAGACAGAATGTTTCGTGGGCGGGGAGATTGGGGAACTCGGCAACGATGCGGTGGTCGAGTCGCCGGACGAGAACGAGTTCGCTTTTTTGAGAGGCGCCATACAGGAACACCTGGGCACGCGCCCTGACGTCACCACGTTCAAAAAGGTCGTGGCCGGACGCAAGCTCTGGAATTTCGACAAGGACGAGCGCGCGGTGTGGCGGGAGGCGTTGTAATGCGCGGATGCGCGATCCACCTGTCATTCCGGACGATGGAGTACCGACGCACCTCGAATTCAACCCGACAGGGCATTTATGGACGAAGAAGCTAACGGGCGTCATCGCCCGCAGCAGGCCAGCGGCACGTTTACGCCCGCCGTCATCGAGGACATCCAGGTCAAGGCGGAGCTGGGGCGGTACCGGATACGCGGGTTTGGCACGCTTCGCGAGCGGCGCTGGCCGACGTTCGACGACCTAACCTTCATACCCTGTACGCTCACGCGCATTCCGCTGGAGGGATACAGGGAGCGCTGCTCGGCGGAAACGGTTCTGGGTGATCGCTATGCAGAAAAGCCCATCGTACTGGATACGCCCATCATGATTACCGGCATGAGTTGGGGCGCACTGTCCTACAACGCCAAGGTGGCGCTCGCCCGGGGCGCCAATACGGTCGGATCCTCCAATACGACCGGCGACGGAGGCATGTTGAAGGCGGAGCGGGATGAGAGCAAGGTGCTGATCTACGAAGTCCTGCCTTCGCGGTACGGTATCAACGTGCACGACCTGCGGGTTGCGGACGGGATCGAGCTCACCATCGGACAGGGGGCGAAGCCGGGCACGGGGGGGCTGCTGCTGGGCGCCAAGGTGCTGGGCGACGTGGCGTCGCAGCGGGACCTGCCCATTGGCGTGGACCAGCGAAGTCCGGCACGGCATCCGGATTTCCTGGGTCCGGACGACATGATCATCAAAATCGAGGAGTTGCGGGAAGCCACGGACTGGCGGGTCCCCATTTTCGTCAAGATGGGCGCGACCCGCGTATTCGACGACGTGCGCCTCGCGGCCAAGGCGGGCGCCGACGTGGTTGTGATCGACGGCATGGAGGGCGGCACCGGAGCATCCGCGGAAATCTGCCAGGAGCATACGGGCATTCCCACGCTCGCGGCTGTGTGTGAAGCGAGGGCGGCGCTCGAGGATATCGGCATGTACGGAAGGGTGCAGCTGATCATCGCGGGCGGAATCCGGAATGGTGTCGACGCCGCCAAGGCTATGGCGCTGGGCGCCGATGCCGTGTACATCGGAACGGCGGCGCTGATGGCGTTGAACTGCAACCGGCCCCTCTTCGTGGACGACTACAGGGCGCTGGGCGCGGAGCCTTATCACTGCCATCATTGCCACACGGGTCGCTGTCCGGTGGGTATTACCACGCAGGATCCCGAACTGATGGCCCGCCTCGACGTGGACGAAGCGGCTGAACGCGTGGCCAATCTGCTCCAGGCGATGACGTCCGAAATCCAGATCCTCGCGCGCGCATGCGGCAAGGCGGATGTGCACGATCTGGAGCCGGAGGACATGCGCGCGCTGACATCAGAGGCGTCCATGATCTGCGATCTTCCGCTGGTCGGGACGAACCGCGTCGCGGGGGGCGGGCCCGGCTGGAAATAGTTGCGGCTTCCGGCGACAAACGGGATTATCAGGGATTGTCAGGTGTCGTTCAAGCTGATTCGACAGGCGCTGAACGGAAACGGACTGTTGCACAGGATGTGGCGGTCCCATCCCGTCGGCGAGCGTTACGACGTGGTGATTGTGGGCGGGGGCGCGCACGGTCTGGCATGCGCCTACTATCTGGCGGCGGAACACGGCATTACGAACGTCGCCGTTATCGAAAGAGGGTATATCGGCTCCGGAGGAAGCGGTCGGAATACCGCCATCATCCGCAGCAACTATCTGACGCCGGAAGGGGTGCGCTTCTACGACGAAAGCGTGCGGCTATACGAGCAAATGGCGACGGAGCTGGATTTCAACGTCATGTTCAGCCAGCGCGGGCACCTCACGCTGGCGCATACCGACGGCTCCGTGCGCACCATGCGCAGGCGTGCGGAGGTGAACAAGCTGCAGGGTGTGGAATCCGAATTGATCTGGCCGGACGAGATCCGGAGGCTCTGTCCGGGCATCGACGTCAGCGACCATCCCCGCTACCCGATTCTGGCCGCGCTCTACCATCCGCCCGGAGGCATCGTCCGTCACGACGCCGTCGTCTGGGGCTATGCCCATCAGGCCGACAGCCGGGGCGTACACATTCATCAGCAGACCGCGGTGACCGGCATTGACGTGCGCGGCGGGAACGTCGTGGGCGTGGAGACGACCGGGGGTTACATCCGCACCGGCACGGTGTTGAACGCAACGGCGGGGTGGGGGTCGACCATTGCCGATATGGCGGGCGTGCGCCTGCCCCTTACCACCTTTCCGCTGCAGGCCTGCGTTACCGAACCGCTGAAGCCGTTTCTCGACGTCGTTATCGTATCAGGCAGTCTTCACGTGTACGTGAGCCAGTCGGACCGCGGCGAACTCGTGATGGGCGCAAGCGTGGACCCCTATACGTCCTATTCGATGGATTCTTCGCTGGCATTCATGGAGAGCATTGCCGGACACATGCTCGAGTTGTTTCCGTTTCTCAGCAAGGTGCGCGTCCTGCGTCAGTGGGCCGGGCTTTGCGATATGACTCCGGATTACAGTCCCATTATGGGCTTTACTCCCGTGCGGGGCTTCCTTGTGGACGTGGGTTGGGGCACTTATGGCTTCAAGGCGTCCCCGATCTGCGGGCGGACTATGGCGGAACTGATCGCCGGCGACCGTACGCCGGACCTGATACACCCGTTTCGGCTGTCCAGGTTCGAGGAATTCGACCTGGTTGGCGAAAAAGGCGCGGCGTCGGTGGGGCATTGACCGTCGGGTCGCCGGCCCTGAATCTGAGTGCTCCATGTTGATTCTATCCTGCCCGAATTGCGGCGAGCGAAACGTAAGCGAGTTCCGCTTCGGGGGTGAATACAATCCCCGGCCTTCGGACCCCGATGCGTGCGACGACGCGGAGATTGCCGCGTATCTCTATCTGTGCGACAATAAACTGGGCGTTGAGACGGCGTGGTGGTATCACCAGTCGGGGTGCGGTCTCTGGTTCCTGGCCCAGCGGCATACGAAAACGCAGAAGGTCCTGAAGACGTACCCGTGGCAGGCGGATACGGGCGGGGAGGGCGGGGATGGCGACTGAATCGGTCCGGCAGGCGGTTGCACCCACGGATTCGGAAAGGCTCCCGCCGCAAACCGGCGAAGTCATTGATCGCGACGCCCGGGTCGCGTTTACCTTCGATGGTCGGCACTACACCGGATACGAGGGCGATACGATTGCATCCGCACTGGCCGCTTCGGGGGTGCAGGTGTTCAGCCGGTCGTTCAAGTATCACCGGCCCAGAGGGTTGCTTTGCTGCGCGGGCCAATGTCCCAACTGCCTGGTCCAGATCGGCGACGAGCCCAACGTCCGCGCATGTACGCGCCGCGTGGAGGCAGGCCTGGACGTTCAGTCACAGAACGCGCAGCCGTCGCTGGACCGGGACGTCCTTTCGCTCACCCAGTTGGCCGCACCGTTGATGCCGGTGGGTTTCTACTATAAGACCTTCATCCGGCCCACGGCGCTCTGGCCGTCCTACGAACACGTACTCCGCCGCGCGGCGGGGCTGGGGAAGGTGGACCTTGCGTCACGGCCCGGCACGTATGACAAACAGTATCTGCATGCCGACGTGGTGGTGGTTGGGGGCGGACCGTCCGGAGTCGGCGCTGCCGTCGCGGCGGCTGAACAGGGGGCGAGTGTCGCGCTTTTCGAAGTCGAACCGTCTCTGGGCGGGCGCCTGCGCTACTCGCCTGCGCAGGCCGACCGGCTGGAGGCGCTGCTGTCGTTGGCGGCGAACCGGTCGGAGGTGGAGGTTTACACGGATACGGCCGTCCTGGGGTGGTATCAGGATAACTGGCTGGCGGCGGTGAAGGATTCGCGGCTTTTCAAAATACGCGCAAAATCCGTGGTTGTCGCAACCGGCGCCCTTGAGGTTCCGCTGCTGTTCGATAATAACGACCTGCCGGGAGTGATGCTGGGCAGCGCCTGCCGCCGGCTCGTCCATCTCTACGGTGTGAAGCCGGGCGCAAGGGCGCTGGTGGTAACCGCGAACGACGATGGATGGGAAGCGGCGCGGGACCTGGCGGGGGCGGACATTGAAATCGCCGCGGTATTGGACGAGCGGCACTCGTGCTCGAGCGAGACCGCCGGCGAGTTGATTTCCCGTGGCGTGCCCGCGTTTTTCCGGCATACGATACTGGAGGCCGCCGGATCGAAGCGCGTTCAGGCCGCCACGGTCGCCCGGATCGATCCGTTGGGAGAGGCGGATCGGTCCGCGGCGCGTAAACTGGAGTGCGACCTGATTGTCGTCAGCGTGGGATGGACGCCGGACCTGGCATTGTTCCACATGGCCGGCGGCGAATCGGTCTACGACGACCAGCGGTCGGAACCGCGTGCGGCAAACGCGCCGGATGGCCTGTTCGTGGCAGGCCGCGCCGCGGGCGCCAACGCGGTATCATGCGCCCTGGACGACGGACGGACCGCCGGGCGAAGCGCCGCGGCCTCCTCGGGCTTCGGGGACGGACCTAACGCGACTGAAGTGTCCGGTCTCCAGGAGCGGAAGGCCGCCGAGCCGGTGCGTACGTCGTCCCGTACCCTGGTGCCGGGAAGAAAAAAGAGGATTCTGTGTTATTGCGAAGACGTCACCGACGTGGATCTGCAAACTGCAATCGTCGAGGGGTACGACAGCATCGAACTGCTGAAACGGTACAGCACGATTTCCATGGGCCCCTGCCAGGGCAGGATGTGCTCCATGAATGCCGTGCATCTCTGCGCCCGTGCGAACGGAAAGCAGGTCCGGGAAACGGGCAGGACAACGTCTCGCCCGCCGCTGGAGCCGGTAACGCTGGGCGCGTTGGCGGGTCAGAACATGGAGCCCGTACAGGTGAGCCCCGCGCATCGGTGGCACCTGGAACAGGGCGCGAGGATGATGGTGGCGGGGCTCTGGTTGCGCCCCGAAGACTACGGGGACCCCGTCGCTGAAGTGAAGGCGGTACGTGAACGGGTGGGGCTGATGGACGTCAGCACGCTGGGCAAGATTCAACTGACCGGCAAGGGTGTGCCTGACCTGCTCGAGCGGCTGTACGTCAACCAGTGGCGCAAGCTGGGTGTGGGCCGCGTCAGGTACGGCGTGATGTGCAACGACGAAGGGGTTGTGATGGACGACGGGGTGTGCGCCCGCATTCAGGAAGACGAATGGTACATGAGTACCACATCCACCGGCGCGGCGGCGGTGTTCGAATGGATTCAATGGTGGGCGCAGTCGGGCTGGGGCGAAGGCGTGCACGTTGCCAGCCTCACCGATTCCTACGCGGCCTTCAACCTGGCGGGGCCCAGGTCGAGAGACGTGCTGCGCAAGCTCACGGACCGCGATCTGAGCAACGGGAAGTTTCCCTATATGCGGGTGCGTTCGACACGCGTCGCCGGGGTGCTGTGCCGCGTCCTCCGAATCGGGTTTACGGGCGAACTGTCCTACGAAATCCACTGCCCGGCGTCATTCGGCCTGCACGTGTGGCAGGCGCTGATGGCTGCGGGGGAGGAATTCGGCATCGGGCCGTTCGGGGTCGAGGCGCAGCGTGTGCTCCGGCTGGAGAAGGCGCACATCATCGTTGGCCAGGACACCGACGCGCTGACCGATCCCTTTTCCGCGAACATGGAATGGGCCGTGAAGATGGACAAGCGGGATTTTCTGGGCAAGCCCATGTTGTCCAGGATCTCGAAACGGGGCGCCCGTCAGCGGCTCGTGGGTTTCAAAATGGCGCGGCCGGGCATCGTGCCCGAAGAGGGTCTGCAGGCGGTGCATCCGGACGCGAACGGAAAACAGGAGATCATCGGCTGGCTTACGTCCTCCCGCTTCAGTCCGTCGCTCGGGGAGACCATCGGGCTCTGCTGGCTGCCCGCGCAGGTGGCGGCGGAAGCGGGAACGCGGTTCAAGATTCGCCGGGACGGAGAACTTGAAGACGCCTGTGTTCATCACGGGCCGTTCTACGACCCCTCCGGAGAAAGGTTGCAGATGTGAGCACGTGGGCGGCGCCCGTGAAGCGATCGCCACTTCACGAAACGGCGCGGGACCTCGGGGCACGGTTTTCGGAATCTTCCGGATGGCGGATTCCGGAGGGGTATGCCACGCCGGATGCGGAGCTATCCGCCGCGAGGCGGAACGTGGCGCTGGCCGACGAGACGGCAAACGGAAAGCTGCAGGTTGAAGGCCGTGACGCGGCAACCGTCTGGGAGTCACCGGAGGCGGAAATCGGCGCCAGGGTTGCGATCGATTCCGAGCGCGTGTACCGGCTTCGCGCAGACTGTTTTTTTGTAAGCACGTCTCCAGGCCGGGAGATCGGCGTCCGCAGGACTCTGATCGAGCGGGCGTCGGGCGGCTTTGTCACGGTGACGAATCTGACCCATGCTTGGTCGGAAATCCGCGTCTTGGGGCCAGACGCGCCCACGCTGATGAGCAGGGTGTGCGGGCTGGATTTCGCCGCCGCCGCATTTCCGGAAGGCGCCGCGAAACAGACCAGCGTCGCCAGGACGACACAACTCGTCATCCGGCGGGATGCCGCTGAGTTGCCGGCCTTTTCGGTCTTCGGGGCGCGTTCCCTGGCAGCTTACCTGTGGGGAATCCTCATGGATGCCGGGTCCGATCTGCAGATCGCGCCAATCGGCCTTGGCGCAATCCGGACCCTGGAGTCCGGGTAGGTATCGGCGATCGGAAAACGCATTTTTCAGAGAGGAAGGTTCGTCTATGTCGAATCAGGCCACATCGGATCTCGAAGCGTACGTACAGGCCGACGGTCGGGACGAACGTGTGCGCCAGGTACGCGAAAAGATCGACTCGCTCGGAATCACCTACATCTACTACCAGTTCATTTCGGTCACGGGTCGGGTGGTGGGCAAGGGTATCCCGGCGGACCACTGGGAGCGGACCGCGAAACGCGGGTTCCAGCTTGTATACGGGGCGACGGCGAACCTGTTCATGGACCGGTACGACAATTATATCGGTTACGGGCCCGAAGCGTCGGAACTCGTGGGAATTCCCGATCCGGAAACCTTCGTGCAGTTGCCGTGGGACAAGCGGTTGGCGAGGGTCTTCTGTACGCTTTTCCGCAACCGGGACGAGCTGGAGAATCCCGGCGGGGTCCTCACGTCGGACTGCAGGGGCAATCTCAGGCGCATCCATGCTCAGTTCATGGAGGACCACGACGGAACGCACATGCGCCACGGCGCCGAACCCGAGATGATGTGGCTGCAGAAGGGCCCCGACGGCAAGCCCGCGGACGGTTTCAGCAAACCCTACTGCTACCACATCGATCAGTTCGAGTCCCTGCGCCCGGTGGTCATGAAGGTGATCGAATACGGCCGCGCGATGGGCCTGGACATGATCCAGGGCGACCACGAGGACGCGCCGGGTCAGCTGGAGTTGAACTTTACATTCGACGACGCGCTCGCCACGTGCGACCGGCTCACGACGTACCGGCAGATATGCGCCCAGGTCGCCAGGGAGCACGATCTGATCGCGTGTTTCATGTGCAAGCCCTTCATGGGCGTTTCGGCATCGGGTTGCCACCACAATCTTTCGCTCTGGCGCGGGGGAGAGGACGTACTGAAGCCTCTGGGAAACGAAACGCTGCCCGGGATGGAGGGCGTCTTCCTGCACCGGGAAGGCGGCGAAAATTTGTTCGAGCCCCTGCCGGGCAGACGGGAGCCCGCGCCGACCGGTCTGCAGTGCATCGGCGGCGTGATCGAACACCTCCAGGCGCTGACGGCCATCGGTTGTTCCACGGTGAATTCCTATCGGCGGCTGTGGGAGACGGGGTTCTGGGCGCCAGTTTATTCAGACTGGGGATATCAGAACCGGACCTGCGGGCTCCGGGTTTCCGGTCCGGGGCGGTTCGAATACCGTGCGGTTGACGCAATGGTGAACCCCTATCTAATGGCAGGCGCGTTACTCAAGGCGTTTGACGACGGCATACGCCGGGACCTGGACCCCGGAGAGCCCGAGCATCGCAATATCTACGAGGCGATCGAAGAGGGCAAAGAGGTTACGAAACTGCCCACAACGCTCGGCGATGCGCTGGACAGGCTGGAGGAGGACGAGGTGATCCGGTCGTCGCTTCCAGGCGAGATGTACGACGTCTACATGCATTACAAGCGGGACGAATGGGAACGGTTTCTGGCAACGGTAACGGATTGGGACCTGGAAACCTACTGGGACTGTCTGCCGTAGTCGCGGCGGAAGCGAGGTGAATATGTGCGGAATCGCCGGGATTATCCACCGGAACAGGACGGGTCGAATCGGGAACGAAATGACCATGATGCTTCAGGCGATGAGGCACAGGGGTCCGGACTCCACGGGATTTGCGCTGTACGGAGAGCCGTCGGCCGGGATTCTCGCGATGCGGTTCAAGGTGGCGGAGAAGGAGGACCTGGAGTCCGGCTTCCGGATCAGGGATCAGATCGTGCAGCGCGAGGCGGAGGTGGATGAGCGCATCGGATCGCTCGGCGGCGAAGTGCTCGCCTCGGAGCAGCCCACGGAGTACGCGTTCCTGTACCGCGTCAGGTACGACGGAGACCTGCGCCGGTTCGCGGATTACATTGAAGACGCGGAGGGCGTCGAAATTCTCTCCATAGGCAGCGCGCTGGAACTCGTCAAGGACCTCGGCGACGCCACCGAGGTGAGCGAGCAGTACGGGATGGGTTCGTTTGTGGGCACGCATGCCATCGGGCACGTTCGCATGGCCACCGAGTCCGACGTGGATATTCGGTCCGCGCATCCCTACTGGGCGTATCCGTTCGGCGATATATCCGTTGTGCATAACGGGCAACTGACCAATTACTGGTCGATGCGCCGCGACCTCGAACGCCGCGGGCATCGTTTCGTGTCGGATTGCGATTCGGAGCTGATCGCGGTCTATATCGCGGACAGCCTGGATCGCTCGGTTTCGCTCGAGGAGGCGATGGTGAGATCCGTAAGGGAGCTGGACGGCGTGTTCACGTATCTGGTGGCGACGACGGACAGCCTGGGTATGGCCAAAGACACCATGGCGGCCAAGCCCATGGTACTCTACGAAGGGGAAGAGGAAACCCTGCTCGCCTCCGAGGAAGTGGCGATCCGGACGGTGCTGCCGCAGGAAATAGACACCGTGGACCCCTACGCGGGAGAAGTGAGGGTATGGCAAAACTAGATTCGGAACGCGAAAAGACGCACCGTTCCTACGCGATGGGACTGCACGACGAGCCGCTCGCAGATCGGACGAACCGGGTTTTCTTTCGCGCCGAAGAGGGTACGGAGCTGGTGTACCCGGGTTCGCTCAAAGTGGACTTCGACAGGCGAGCGGAATTCGACGCTGCGCCGATGACGATCCGGGAGGTGAATCGGAAGATCCGGCAACTGATGAAAGCTGGATACGGCCACGTCGTCGTGCGCAACCCGAACGCCAAGCACTCGCTCGGTTCCGGGATTCTGAATCGGCTGAAACTGGATTTCGAAGGGTCTCTGGGGTATTTCGCCGTGGGTCTCATCGACGGGCCGAACGTGAAAATCAGGGGGCGCGTGGGCTGGTCGTGCGCGGAGAATATGATGGCGGGCACCGTGGTTGTGGAGAAGAACGCGGGTTCGTCGTTCGGCGCTGCGCTGCGGGGCGGGGACCTGGTGTGCATGGGAGACGTCGGAGGGCGGACCGGCATCAACATGAAAGGCGGTACCATCCTGGTGGCCGGGCGAACCGGAATGCTATCGGGATTCATGATGCAGCGCGGACGGATGATCGTGCTGGGAGACGCCGACGAGAATCTCGGTGACTCGATGTACGACGGCACGATCTACGTCGGCGGGAGCATAAAGTCGCTGGGCGTGGACGCCGTTCGAGCGGAATTGACCGACCTCGAGGTTGCCTGGCTGGGTCGCAAGCTGGAACTGTACGGTCTCGAGGCACCGGACGGCGCGGGAAACCTGAAGAAGGTCGTCGCGGGCAGGCAGCTCTGGAATTACGACAACCTGGAACCGGCCGAGAAGAAGATGGTACTTTGATGGCCGCTGCCCGGGACAGAATACCGATTTCCAAGACGAGAAGCTGGGGTTTCGTGATCCCTCGCTGCTGACACCGTCAGGGGAGAGACAAGATGGGCGACGAATTATCCGTGGGTATGGTGGGCGCCGGCGGAATCGCGCATTCTCATATGCGTGCGATCGCTGAGGTCCGGAACATAAGAACCGCGGCGGTGATGGATATCCACGCCGAAGCCGCCGAGGCTGCCGCCGCGGAATACGGTGCCAGGGCGTATACCAGCCTGGAGGCGATGCTGGACGATCCTGACGTCCAGGCCGTCCACGTATGCACGCCGCACAACCTTCACGGCGCACAGGTGGTGGCCGCCGCCGAAGCCGGGAAACACGTCCTGGTGGAAAAGCCCATGGCGCTGACGCTCGACGAGTGCGACCGGATGATCGCGGCATGCGAAATGGCGAATCGCGTTCTGATGGTGGGGCAGGTCATGCGTTATTACCCGGTCAGCCGAAAGGTGAAACAGCTCATCGCCGATGGCGTGATCGGCCAGGTGGGTCACCTGCTCAGGCGGCGGCTGGGCAACTTCAATCCCACGCCTCCGCCGGGACAGGATACCCACTGGTACCTGGACCTGGAGACCGGCGGCATCTGCGTATTGTACTGTTTTGGACCGCACGAGTACGACATCCTGCACTGGTATATGGATTCGCCCGTCGTCAGGGTCTTCGCACAGGGAACGGAGAGTACGGAACGCTACCGCGGGCAGAAGGACTCCTACACGGCCGTCATGAACCACGCCAACGGCGCGGTCAGTGTGTTGTCACAGTCGGTCGTCTGCCACTCCGGGTCGCACGACCAGTACATCATGGGCAGCCTGGGTTCAATGTCGTTCACCCATGGGCGCCTGTTGCTCAACGGCCGGGAGGTGGACGTCGGCGAGCCGGGTAACGGGATGCAGAATCAGGTTCGCGAGTTTGCCGATTGCTGTCTCGAGGGAAAGACACCCGATGCCAGCGGCCGCTCCGTGCGGCACACGATGGCCGTCATCGAGGCGGCGAAGCAGAGCGCAGAACGGAATGAGTCTGTGTCCGTCTCGGAATTCGATTGAAATTCATCGCCTGCGTCACACTGGTATGGACCTGAACACTGAGGTACTGGACGCGGACGTCGCGTTCATTCCCCGGAAGCTGAAAACGTCGCTCCACCTCAGTTCCGGGAAGATTTCGGAGCTCACGGAAGCCCGGGTGGCGGTCACGGTCCGTGTGGCCGGGCGTGAAGCCGGGGGCCGGGGTTCGATCTATCTCAGCGACGTCTGGGCCTGGCCCGATCCCGCGCTGACTCACGACTTTCGAGACGCCGCCCTGCGTGGATTCTGCAGTAAACTCGCGAGGCGTCTGTACGCGCATTGCGGCGGCGAGCCTGCGCACCCGCTGGTCCTTGGAATGCGGCTGCACGAGTCGGTCGCCGGCGAAACATCGCCCCCGCTCCTCGCGCGCACGATGTGCGCCAGTCCCTTCGACGCCGCGATCCACGACGCGGTGGGCATCGCGACCGGACGTTCCGCATTCCGCTTCTACGCAGGGACCACGCCGTTCCCCGACGTGGACGGTCTCTTTCCGCGCGGCGGCGCGTGCGTGGCGATTCATCGTCTGTTTCATACGCCCCAATCCCGGCTGCGGGCCTGGTGGGTCGTGGGAAGCGACGACGACCTGGGCTCGGATCTTGCTCGGGTCGTACGTGAACACGGATATCGCGGCTTCAAGCTGAAGATCCTCGGTAAAGACAACGGCGCCGACGCGGCCCGGACCGTCGAAGTGTACCGAGCCCTTCGCGGGCACGGCGTGGACGACCCGGCGTTGACGGCGGACAGCAATGAAGCCAATCCGGATGCGGAAAGCGTACTTGACTATCTGGAGCGCCTGAGGGCCGGGGACAGCGAGGCTTTCCGGGCGCTGAGGTACCTGGAACAGCCCACGGGCCGGGATATCATGCTGCATCCACAGGACTGGCGGGCGGTCGCCCGGCTCAAGCCGGTGTTTCTGGACGAGGGCCTCACAAGCCTCGAATTACTGCCGGAAGCGACGAGACAGGGATGGGGCGGCCTGGCCCTGAAGACCTGCAAGGGTCACAGTTTCGCGCTGCTGGCAGCCGCGTGGGCGCGCGAGAACGGGATGCGGCTCGCGCTTCAGGATCTGACCAATCCCGGGTTCGCGGCGATCCACGCCGCGCTGTTCGCCGCGCACGTGCCCATGGTCAACGGTGTTGAAATCAACTCCCCTCAATATACGCCGGATGCCAACGCCGAATGGCTGCCGCGCCTGGCGGGGATTTTCGAGCCCGTGAACGGGCTGCATCGAATAGACAACCCCGAAATCGCGGGGTTGGGGTCCACGCTGTAACGGTCATGGCCAGCGTTGTCCGGCTGGCGGACAACGGTTCCCGGGAGGAATGACGATGGATACCGAAAGTCTGGATTATTGTCTCACAGGTGAGGAGAAGTCGAAGTTCGAGCGGGACGGCTTCTTGATGATCGAAGATGCGATTCCGCCCGAGCGGGTCTCCACGTTGAACCGCGTGGTCGACAGGGTGTACGAGACCTATCTTGCCGACAACGGACTGGGTCCTGGCGAACGCATGAATCTGACGGACTTCGTGGGGCTCGACGATGAGTTTCTGGCATTGCTGGACTGGCCGGTCACGTTCTCCAAGGTATGGGGTATTCTCGGGTGGAACATTCAGCTTTATCACTCCCATCTGATTGTCACTCCACCGGAGCCGCCGGAAAAACGCGCATATCGAGGACGTTTGGGTCTGCACCAGGACAGCGGGCGCCTGAATATCGAACTGGATGCCACTCCCAGGCCGAGAGTCTCCCTCAAGGTCGCCTATTTTCTGACCGATACGACGAAGCCGGACCGCGGGAATTTCCACATCGTTCCCGGAAGCCACCTTCAAAACCGGTTGGACTTTCCAGACGACGGCGCGACCGACCCTCCCGAAGTGACGCCCGTTCTGGCTTCGGCGGGCACGGCGGTGTTTTTCGATCGTCGGCTCTGGCACGCGGCCGGGAGAAACCATTCGGACGTGACGCGGAAAGTGCTGTTCTACGGGTACAGTTATCGCTGGCTCAGGCCCAGGGACAATATGACGGTGGCGCATTGCCTGGATCGTTGTGATCCGGTCCAGCGGCAGTTGCTCGGCGAAAGCACGGGAGGGATGGGCTATACGTCGCCCACCGATGCGGACGTGCCGCTCAAGGGCTGGATCCGGGAGCACGCCGGGGAGGAAGCCGTCGCGCCGTAGCCCGGATGGGCTTTTTCAACGGGCTGGTAGCGTATTGGCGCTCGGAATCATCGTGTCAGCCCGCCGGGACACCCCGAGCCCCGCCAGGAAGCAGATTCCGTGCGGGGTTCGCAATTCTGGAACAAGGAGACCGAAGATGTCCGGGGAACTCGCGATTCTTGGCGGCGAGAAGGCGATTGCGTCCGACAGCGGGGAGCAGTGGCGTCGACCCGTGGAGGCGGAGAAAGCCGCGGTCTGCGCCCTGATTGACGAGGGCTATCTTTCCGGGTCGGGATCCGGTGTTCCGAAAGAGTTCGAAGAACGGTTCGCGGAGTACGTCGGCTGCAGGTATGTTCTCACGACCAGCCATGGGCATACGGCGCTTGCCAGCGGATTCTTCGCTGCGGGTCTGGGCGCGGGCGATGAATTCATCACGCCGTCAGTCGGCTATCTGGGCAGCTATGCCGGCGCGCTGCATATGGGCGCCACGCCCGTGTTCTGCGAGATCGATCCGGAGACGCTCCTCATGGACCCAGCCGACGTGGCGCGGCGGATCACGGACAAGACCCGCGTAATTTCGCCGATCCACTCCTGCGGCCGGGTGTGCGATATGGACCGGCTGCTGGCCCTTGCGGACGCCCATGGACTGGTGGTCGTGGAGGACGCGGCTCACGCGCACGGCAGCGAGTGGGACGGCGTGAAAATCGGCAACCTGGGGCATATCGCGTGCTTCAGTATGCAGGGTTCGATGCCCGGGGGCAAGCCGGTGGCGGGCGGCGAGGCCGGCATTGTGGCGACGAACGACCGCGAGTTGTACGAGCGCGCGTTGATTTACTGCCACCTGCACCGGCCGGGCGCCGTGCAGGAGCTCACCAACCCGGTCTACCGTGAGCTGGAACCGCAGCTACTGGGTTGGAAATGGCGGCCGCATCCGCTGGCCATGGCAATCGGCCTGGTCTCCCTTGAGCACCTTCCCGAACGGATGGACCGGTTTGAAGCCAACCGGGAGGCCCTGTTCCGAAGAATCGAGGGGCTGCCTGGAATCCGGCCGGTCTGTAACTACAGGAAGGCCAGGGGTGTGGAACTTTACGGCGGGATCAGGTTCATCTACGAGCCGGAAGCACTCGGCGGATTGCCCGCGCCCCGGTTCGTGGAGGCCATGCGGGCGGAGGGCGCGCCCCTGAACGGCCCGGGCGTCGGCCATATGGAGCATCTCCGGTCCATTTATACCAAAGACCTTCCCGGGCTTTGGGGGGCGGGCCACGACGGACCGGCGAATGTGCCTCTGCCACGCTATCGCGAGGGCGATTTCCCGGTTTCGGAGGCCATCCGCGGGCGGGTGTTGTCCTATCCCGGACATATTCAGGCAGCGGATGGATTCATCGATCAGTTCGCGGCGGCGTTCCGAAAGGTCGTGCTGCAGCATCAGCAGCTGTTGTAGCCGTGCGCTGGCAGGGTCGCTCTGCGGACGAGCGCCGTTCGTCGTCCGGTTGGGTTTATGTCAGGAGGAGTGCGTTGGCTGATCCCGTGGCGTTTCGATCTCCGCTGGAGGTGCGCCTCGCGTGCCGCCGGAATGCGTTGAAGACCGTGGCGTCGCGCGCGCTTTCGGGGTACCTGTGCGTGAACGTGGTGATGATGGACGAGGCGTACGCCACCGAATTTGAGACATTCTGCAGGGCGAACCCGAAGCCGTGTCCGCTGCTTGCGGTGATGCCCGCCGGACGGACGGACTGTCCCGAATTCGCGCGTGAGCTCAACATCCGCACCGACCTGGGTTCGTACGACGTCATCCGGGACGGCGTGGTGGTCGAACAGCGGCAAGACGTGGTTTCTCTCTTTTCAGGTGACATGGTCACGTTTCTGATCGGTTCCAGCGTGTCTTTCGACGGGCTCCTGGTCGAAAAGGGGTACGAACCCGCGTTCGGACCGTGTATCCAGCTGACCGGCCTGGACTGCGAACCGGCTGGAAGGTTCGGGACCAGAATGGCGGTGACCATGCGGAGCTTTCTCCCGGACCGCTGCGACCCCGTTTGGGAATACACAAGCCACTTTCCGGCGTGCCATGGGGCGCCACTTGGCAGGAACAACGGCCGGGAACTGGGAATTCCGGACCTCGACGCGACGATTTCTGGCAGTGCGATAAAGGTCCCGGAAGGCACCGACCGCCTCTACTGGGCCTGCGGCGTGACGCCCAGTCTGGCGGCGCAGCAGGCCAGGCTTCCGTTCGCGCTTTCCTACACGCCCGGCCACGCGCTGATCACGGATATTCCGACCGAGAGTCTGTATGAAGCTTGAAACAAAGCGGTGAGACGGGAGAGGGTAGACGGGAGAAGAGATCTTTGCTGATCTTTTCCTCCTCTACGCCTCCGGCATAAATTGAGACCCAACGAGGCGGGTCATCTCTAACCTCTTGCGTCTTCCGTCTCCCCGCTCTTCGACAATCCTCTCAAGTCTGCCACCCGTTAGAGTGGTTCGGTAGAATCTGACGGCGTAAGTTGAGTACGGTTCGGAGGACGAGGCGTGAGCAAGTCCAACTGGCTGCACGCGGCAAACGCAACCTGGCCGGAGTGCAGGGATTTCCTGGCGGACACGCCTGCTGCAATCCTTCCGCTGGGCGCAACCGAACAGCACGGCCCCCACCTGCCGCAAAATACGGATACGGTACTCGCGGAGGCGCTGGCCGTCGAGGTTGCGAAAACAGGTTCCGGCCTGGTGCTGCCGGCGGTCCCGGTGGGGTACTCGTGGAGCTGGCGCGACTATCCCGGCACGCTGACGTTCTCGTTCGACACGTTTCGCGATGTCGTGAAGGACCTGGCCCGCAGCGCGCACCGCGGCGGCTGTCGCGCGCTGATGACGCTTTCGGGACACGGCGCGAACCCGGGCCCGCTGAAGATGACCGCCAGGGAGCTTTTCGACGAACTGGACCTGAAGGTCCTGAATGTTTTCTATCCCGGCCTGGATGAAGTGATGGCCGATGCGGAGTCGCCGCAATGGGCGCCGATGAATTTTCACGCCGAGGAATTCGAAACCTCCCTGATGCTCTACCTGAAGCCGGAACGGGTCAGGATGGACCGGGCCGTACGGGAGTATCCGCCGCGTTCCGAGGAGTACGAAATGTCCACGCTGCCCCTGGGAAGTCTGTCCGGGTCGGGCGTATTCGGGGACGCCACGGTCGCTTCCGCGGAAAAGGGCAGGCGCTGGTTTCACGATTGCACGGCGCGGATGGCACGGGTGTGGTCGGATTTCCTGTCCGCGCAGGATGACGGGTAAGAAGTTGTCTTAAAATTCCTGGTGAGTCCCGAGCGCGCGTGAAAATGTGTCGGTTATGAGGCGCGAGGGGCGCATCGGTGCCGGCACAGGTGAAACTGCCGGTTGCCTAAGGCATCGAGTAGATCCTTATCGAACGTTGCTTCGTTCTGTTGTTGGAGGGGTTCATGGCGGAAAGTCATTCGTCACCTGCCCGCCGGGAAATCGGCACGCAGGTGAAACTGCCGGTCAGAAAGGCCGTTGAAATCAGTTTCAACAGCGTGAAAATCCGGTTCGGGCGGTCGTTGATCACGGTAAGCAGCATTATTCTGGCCATCGCGTTCCTGATGTCCATCTGGACCACCAGTTCGATCGTGAACAGTCTTCGTGACGCCAACGATCCGAAGATGAACCTCATCCTCCAGCAGAAGGGAATCGATATCAGTCAGGAGAGTGAAGCCAATCGGCAGGAGGAGGCCAAGAACACATGGCTGGTTGTGCTTTCGCTGCTGGTGTGCCTGGTGGGGATTACAAATGCGATGCTGATGTCCGTCACCGAGCGTTTCCGGGAAATCGGTACCATGAAGTGTATGGGGGCGCTGGATGGGTTCATCGTCAAACTGTTCATACTCGAGTCCGCCTTCATGGGCATGGCCGGCACCGTACTGGGCGCGGCAGTGGGTTTTCTGCTGTCCATTCTAACGTCCTGGATCGGCTATGGCACCGGCGTCATGGGGCATGTGCCGTGGCCCACCATTCTGGAACGCGGGCTGATGGCGATCGTGCTTGGTTCCTTTCTTTCCCTGATGGGCGGAATTCTGCCGGCCTACCGCGCCGCCAAGATGGAGCCTGTCGACGCAATGCGCCTGGAAGTCTGACGCATCTGATTCGGGTCGAAGACCCCGTTTCAGAGATTCCAAAAGAGGGCAACGATGGCCGTCGTAAGAACGCAGGATGTGAAGAAAGTCTATGAGATGGGTGACGTGCAGGTGGCCGCCCTCAAGGGTGTGGACATTGAAATCGAACAGGGAGAATACATTTCCATTATGGGTCCATCGGGTTCCGGAAAAACAACCCTGTTCAATATGGTCGGAGGCCTGGACAAACCCAGCGACGGCAAGGTATACATCGACGACGTGGACGTTGCTCAGCTCGACGCCTATGAACTGGCGTGGCTGCGATGCCGGAAAATCGGATATATTTTCCAGACCTTCAATCTGATTCCGGTGATGACGGCGCTTGAAAACGTGACGCTGCCCATGGTGTTTGCGGGGTTGACCAGCGACGAGGCCAGGGACAAGGGGGTGGAACTGCTCAATAAGGTGGGGCTGGGAGACCGGGTATCTCACAAGCCATTCGAGCTTTCGGGCGGACAACAGCAGCGTGTGGCGGTCGCCAGGGCGTTCGCCAACGATCCGGCCCTGATTCTGGCCGACGAACCCACCGGAAACCTGGACCTGCGCACCGGTACCGAGATCATCGAATTGCTGCGTCAGATGAACAAGGATTCGGGCGTAACCGTGGTTTCGGCCACGCACGACCACAAGATGCTGAGCGTTTCCGACAGGGTCGTGTGGGTACGTGACGGGCGCGTTGACCGTGTTGTGAACCGGGATGAACTGAAGATCGAAGTGGGCACCATCGACGGACGGACCGCGTAGTCCTGGTCACAACAGTACACGTTTGGGCGATTCGGATCCCGCGTGGCGTAGGGGCGACCGGCCGGTCGCCCATGATTGCAGAGATGGTTACAACAGGCCCGGGAATATGGTTCCGGGCCCTTTTCATTTCCTGCTGTTCCCCGGAGCAAGGGCATCCTGCCCTCGATGCGCCGTTTCTTGCGGTACCACATATCGGCGCCGACGCCAATCGGTTTGCTTTCTTCTGCTCGCCTTTTTTCTTCCTTCTTCCTTTTTCCTTCTTCCTTTCTCACCCTCATTGGAGGATCTTCGCTATGTCCAGATGGTTACCGATCGCCGTGACTATTGCCGTCACCGGCACATCATTCGCCCAGAGGGATTTTTCCTCGGTCAAGATCAAGTCCACCAGACTGACCGACAGCGTCTACATGCTGGAAGGAAGTGGAGGCAACATTGGCGTGTCCGTGGGCGCGGACGGCGTCCTGATTGTGGACGATCAGTTCGCGCCGCTGGCCGGAAAGATCCGCGCCGCCATCGGCGAGTTGGGGGGCACAGATCCCACCTTTGTCCTGAATACGCATTACCATGGCGATCATACCGGCGGGAACGCCCATTTTGGAGAGAAAGGCGTCATCGTCGCGCACCGAAACGTCCGCAACCGTCTGGCGGCCAGGCGCGTGGACGACAGGCCGTTGCCCGAAGCCGCCCTGCCGGAAATCACGTTCGATGCAGGGCTGTCGATTCATTTCAACGGCGAGGAACTGCGCGTGGTCCACTTTCCGAATGCCCACACGGACGGCGACGGCGTGGTGTTCTTTACCGGATCCAACGTCGTCCACACCGGCGACCTCTTCTTCAATGGCAGATTTCCTTACGTCGACCTCCGCGGCGGCGGCGACGTTCAGGGCTATATCGAGGCCGTGCGGTCTCTCTTGAAACAAATCCCGCCGGATGCGCGTATAATTCCCGGTCACGGGCCGCTCGCTGCGGTGGACGATCTGAGGACCGCGCTCGAGATGCTCGAAACCTGCGCGGACCTTGTCAAGGAGTCCATTGGGGCAGGAAAGACGCTGGAGGAAATCCAGGCCGCCGGCGTGCCGGAGAAATGGCAGTCGTGGGGTCAGGGCTGGATGAGCACCGAACGCTGGCTTGCGATCGTCTACAACAGCTACAAATAACCAGGATTCGTCAAAGCGGCAGACGCGAGATACGGCCGCAGACGTCCATTTTATCCGGGGAGGCACACCGATGATTGTTACCACCACGCCAGGCATCGAAGGCAAGACCATCCGCGAGTACAAAGGCATCGTCACCGGCGAGGCCATCCTGGGAGCGAATATCTTCAAGGACTTCTTCGCCGGCATTCGCGACATCGTGGGCGGCCGGTCGGCGGCGTATGAGAAAGAGCTGAAGCAGGCCCGCGAAATTGCATTTTCGGAAATGGAAGAAGCCGCCCGGCAGGAGGGCGCGAACGCCGTCGTGGGCATCGACCTGGACTACGAGGTCGTGGGGGATGGCAGCATGCTCATGGTCTCGGTCAGCGGCACGGCCGTGACAACCGACTGACGCGTGCGAGGCCCTCACAATGGCAGGCGCCGCCGATGTGGATGCCGGTGTGAGGGTGGGGCGGACCTTCCTGTCTGGCCACGAAAGTCAGGCTGAAAATTCGGGGTACTGAGTCCGGACAGACGCCAGGTCCTGTGGAAACCGTGCAATTGTTCGGACAGGCGCCTCATGCGTGTAGGGGCGACCGGCCGGTCGCCCTTGAATTATCATCGCGTCTTGCATTGGCTGCAGGAATTCGCTATGATTTGATGAATCCAATGGTGAAACCTGGTGACGGCTCAGCCGGAAATTACTCCGCCGGTCTGGCGTCAAAGACAAATTCCTTTTCCATCTCCGCCTTCTTCGATTGAAACCGACTGTTCAATACCTCCACGACCGGTTTTTTCCGTCCGCCATCCCTAGAACTCATTGCAATCTCGCTTGTAACAGTTCAGCTTGACAATGACATCGGATACGTTAGATTTCAACTGGAACGGAGTACGCGGCAGATCCATCCTAAGGAGTGTATCGTGAACGGCAAAATCCTCAATGAAGACAATCTTCGTTTCGCCATTTTTCTGCTGGCCCTATGGGGATCTCTGTGGAGTTTTTCGTCTGGAATCAATCAAAGAATAGACAGATTGGAAGATCGACTGACTCAAAGAATAGCGAAATTGGAAGATAAAATGGAAACCAAGTTTGATGCGATTGATTCACGATTGGATTCCTTCGGCGAGCGCATTGCCGCAAACGAAGCAAGGATAAGCTCCAAAGAGTAATAACGCCCGTCCGACGATCTCGTCAACAACTCGCCTGCCAGTACTATTACCCATTGGCAGGCTTTGCTTTGCCAATTCTCTATCTCTTGCGGTTAGACGGTGGAAGGGTATGGGTTCGGGGTCTGGTTGGCCTGTTGCTTTCTGTTTCTGGTCGCAGGGTAACCGGCCGGTCGCCCCTGCGACGCCGGACCGAGGGCATCCTGCCCTCGCCGCGACGTTTCCCTCCTACCCGGTCGCGGCGCTAACTTCAGAATCTTGGGTTTGTGTCTTTTGTTTTGGCTGACAGCTTATGGCTGATAGCTGAAGACTTCCTTGGTTGTCGCAATACCTGCGACAATCCCCGTTTATGTTTACACGGAGGGTTTCAGATGGAACGCACAATGACCCGCGCCGAACGCCTCAAGGCGATCGAGACCTTTCTGTATCAATCCGCGGGCGGAAAGAAGGCCACGGACATCGCATCGCGATTCGGCGTGCATCGAAGTACGGTGTACCGCGACATTCAGTCGCTGGGCGGATCCGGGTCGCCGATATGGGAGGACAACGGGCGGTTCGGCGTGCTGAAGGGACGATATCTGACCACCGTCCGGGTGCATCTGCACGAAGCCCTGGCGCTCTTCCTGGCGGCTCGCCTGCTCTCGGCGCACAGCGACGAACACAACCCACACGTGGTTTCAGCACTCGAAAAACTGGCAAGCGCAATGCCGGAGTCCATCGGCGAACACATCAGTCGGACCGCTTCGCTCTCCGACAAACGCAGGCCGGATCCCGATCACATCCACGTTCTGGAAACGCTCACGCGCGCCTGGTCAGAACGCAGGCAGGTGCGGATAGTCTACCACAATCCGCAGACCGGTGAAACCACCAGGCGCATTGTCGACCCGTACTTCATCGAGCCCTCGCCCGTGGGATACGCCAGTCACGTTATCGGATACGACCATCTGCGGCGGGATATAAGAGAGTTCAAGGTGGAGCGCATTGAGAAGGCGGCGCTGCTGGAAGCGGAGTACGAAACGAGGGATGGATTCGATCCGTACGAATTCCTCGCACACTCGTGGGGGATCATGGGCGGCGAGGAAGTCGTGGACGTGGCACTCCGGTTTTCAGCGAAGGTCGCGTACCGCGTACGGGAGTCGGACTGGCCGGGGGTGGTTGACGTGACGGACGAGCCGGACGGAGGCTGCAGGATGCGGCTCAGGGTGAAGCACACGCTCGAGATGAAACCCTGGATCCGAAGCTGGGGACCGGAGTGCGAGGTGCTGGCGCCAGAGGAGCTGAGACAGGAGATCGCCGGGGATATGATTGCGGCGGGGAAGATGTATGAATCCAGAACTATCTGAGGTGCAGCCAACTTCGCAGAGAAGCAATCAAGGTCGTTTGGTCGTTTTGCGCGAGGCATCCGACTTTCTTGTAGATCAGCGTCTGATGAATCGTATAGATCCCTCGTTTGACGGCAGATGCAACATTGAGACCGGACTTCTTCCAATTCTGGAGCACGAACTCGCCATGCAGGAGACTTGCTGTTCTGCTGGTCAGGGGGACGATAAAGACATCATGAGACGAATGTGGCGCACTCACAATTATAGCCGGACGCACCTTGGAAACCCGCAGGTCGGAAAACGGATATCGGACGAGCACGATATCATTCGTCGAGTAATCGGACATAAACATCGTCCTTATCATTGTTCCATATCCGCTCCAGGGATTCGCCGCTGGCTTCCTGCCAGAACATATCGTCATCTGGCAAGATCGTTACCAATACCCTCTTTCCTTCGGGCAACGCAATTTGCTCCAATGTCTCGATCCTGCCGTCTTTCACGATCCCCAATGCTGTGTTGCGCATGAAAGACTCCCTTGCAATTGTTCTCGCATTAAGCGGTATATGGATCCCAACCTGCCTTCGATGATGTGGTGTCTGCTGGGAATATGCTCCGGCTGGTTTGGGATCGGTCGAAGGGCGCCATCGAAACACGATGCGCTTGCAGGCGGAATGGACGCGATGCGGTCTTGTCACCATGGCGCCGGCCCGTCAGGGCACTGAGCAAGATATAGACAACTTCCAAGCGAAAAGCAACTGTTTTGATACGATTGAGGTGATCATCGGGAGCCTGTGCGATGGCGTGCCAACGTCGACCGATTGGCCTTTTGTTTGTTGTTTCTGACTGACAGCCGAAAACGGATTGCGGAGGGCTTTCCCCCCGGACCGAGGGCATCCTGTCCTCGAAGCGCTGTTTCCGGTCTGCCGCGTTACCGTACTGACGTTAGTGACTGACCTGATTACACAAACCGGAAATCGGCTCGTAGACCGTAGGGGCGACCGGCCGGTCGCCCGCGGGACCCGCTTAACCGCGATCCCCTGCCGGCAGCTTCCTGTTTCTACCTGTCGTTTCTCATCGAGTTGCATCCATCCTTCCCCGCGCGCCACAGGCTGACTTCCCGTAGACTGGCTGAACGACATTTCGATAGACGGCTGTGAACTTCCTCTATTTGTGTACAGTCGTGGCTTAACTGGCGCAAAATGCGACACTATTCAACGAAATATCAATAAGTGAACTCAATAATTCATCATTAATTAATCGAAAAATTCGTATATTGCACTTGCATGAACAGCGGGACTGAATGGCAGGATCCAGAACAGGTTTGGGATGACCGCATTGTCTCGACGACACGCCATAGATCCAAATGCAGGAGAAAAGACCATGATGTGCGCAACCCGATACTTCGCCTTGGCTATCGCCGCGCTCGCAATCGGCGCGGCCCCAATCCACAGCAGCGCACCGGAAGACCAAACAGATGACGGCGACGCATGGGAAGTCGCATGGAACGTCGCCCTGCACGAACACCTTGCGGGCCGCGGAGACAAATCTGCTTTCTTGCGGCGTCGTGACCGGAGTGACGCAAGGGAGATATACGGAAACGCCTGGAAAATTTACAAACGCGCCCGGGCGATCTACGAAGCGGACTGGGAGGGTCGCGTTGCGGCTGCCTGGCAGAACCTCCAGTTCGGCATTCAGATACGTGAAGACGCCAGGATGAAATACAATGCAGCCTACAAGGCAGAAAGGACCGCAATAAATGCCGCTGCGAAAGCCGCCCGAGCGATTTACGAATCTGGCCGGGAAAGGAACATTGCTGCCTGGGAGAACTATCAGGCCGTCCTGCAGAGTTATGAAGACGCCAGGATGAAACGCGAAGCCGCCTACAAGGCCGAGAGAGCCGCAATTAAGGCGGTCAGGGATGCCGTCAGCAAAGCCAGCCGCGCCGCCAGGAAAGCCATAGAGGAATTCAATTCCGGACAAGATTAGCCGCGGCGATTCCTTTGGATCCAGGGATGGATGCCGGATTGCGAACTGCCGGCGCCAGGGGAACCAGGACAGGCGATCGCGGGCGACGTGAACTCAACGAAGAAGACGTACTGAGGAAGTCCCACGGAAATGTGAAATGGACCATCCCGCGGCCAATTTCGTAATCGATGTCGCATTTTGCGACATACGAGACCGAGGGGATATTGCCCTCATAACGCCCATTCTGGTTCGGCCGTGTCCCGGCGGTGTCCTCGGGTGATATCCGTACCTACACGCTAAGGCGTTCCCTCTCACGGTGTAATCGGTCGAAAGGGTCGCTTCGGCGTCGTCAACACGAGCCAAATTGAGGTAAGACCAATCGCAGGTCGGCAGGAGGTAAGAGCAAGTGGCAGGTGAGCCGGCACACGAAGAAAGCGCATCCAAGTTGTGGACTCGACTTGCGGGCATGACGTCATCTATTGGCAATCAGGCCGTCCGGGCCCTCGTGACGACAGTCGTGTTAAGTATCGGATTCATGGTGTTCAATGACTTCGTAGCCCCCATACCAGATCTGACTGGTAGATGGAAGTTCACAGTAGTTTATGAAGAGACGGCAAACAACAGGTTTCAAGGCCTGACGGTGACATACCAGGTGGTCTGGATTCAGGACGGCTTCAATCTCACCGGCCACGGAGAAAAGCTCTCCGACCGCGGACCAAAGCAGGATGCAGTAGACTACGTCGGGGACCGACGTGCCAATATCGAGCTAACGGGCAGAATCACTCGCCGTTATTTCTCCCGAGACGTATTGGTGCTTCAATACAAAGAGGCTGGCCTCAAACGCAAGAGTTCGACGATACAACGCTTGACGATTTGCAGCCGAGATGCCCTGGGCGGCTGTTTTCTGACTACGATCGCCAACACGTCAGGGGCGGTCTGGTGGCAACGCATTGCCAGTGGAGACGACATTTACAAACCGGTGGAGCAGCCTAAGGGTTGTGATGGCGCGGGCGACTGTTCTGATGCGATGACGAGATCCTTGTAGATGGCCCACAAATTGCACATCGGACGTCATTAAAAAGCTCAAGCCGCACACTGATACTCTTGACTATTGCTGCTTTTCTGTTTTTCGGTTGTCTTCGATACTTGCCAACGCCGTTTTTGCTTACGGCTGTTCGCAGATTGCTTCCGTTCACTTCGGTTTGGGGAGCGGATTGAAACCAAACCCGATACCACATTTCCTGATGGAATTTGCCTTCTGCGGTGTGAATCTTCCATCAATACAAGAGATGACGAAATGCCTGCGACGTTGACCTGGCTCGACCTGACGGCAAGCGACCGGGACAAGATGCGCCGAGTGCTGGACCTGTTCAACGAGCAGGGCACGCTCGATGAGATGGGACTTGGTAACCTACGGGACACGCTGTCGGATGCGTTGTTTCCCGGCACCTCTTACATTCAGACGCGGTTGCGTTATGTTTTCTTCATTCCGTGGCTATACCAGAGATTGGAAACTCGCCGGGTCAGAAGCGTGGATATAGCGCAAGCCGCGCGCCAGGCGGAGATCGAGCTGATCGGACCGCTGGAGCGGAGCGTCGACAATAATGGGATCATTGGCGTACGCGCTCGTCATACGCTTGTACGATTGCCGAGTTCCATATACTGGAATGCACTTACTCGTTGGGACATCTTCAGGCCTCAACAGAGCCAGGGTTGGTTCCACACGAACTTCGATGATCTGGTGGACGCTCGCAGCAGCGCGGGTCGTACGGACGACCCCGGCGTGACGTGGCGCCGTGAGGCGCACTGGCATCCGCGTATGCCGGAGCCGCCGGCCGACTTTCCTTGGGAGGCATCCTTCGCTTTGACCCCTGGCGAGGCGGACTTCCTTCTCGGCCGCTTGGAGGAACGCTGTGCTGGCTCGCTGCTGGGGTGGCTGGCCCGCAATGGAACCGACTCGTCCGCGGAAGATTTCTGGAATGATCCGGACGTTCTTCGTGCACCTCAGAGTATCCGTGATGTCGTCGAACTGGCACGCCGATTTTCGCTCCATGTCGAGGGCATGCCGCTACTTTATAATCTGCTCGTGGCGGAACGCCGGCGTGATGTACTCGACTTAAACGAAGATGAGTCGATCGATGAGTTCCGCAACGAGTTTGTCGATTGGGCCAAGGAAGAAGCGAATGAGCTACATCCGTTCGCGCCCGAAGTATTATGGGACCTTTCCCTGCGGAGGAGTGGACGCATTTCGCATTCGCAGCGTATGTTCATTGAAAGTTGGTCTCAACGAATCGCCGAATTGTGTCCCGACGAAGTCGCCGATGACCGGCTGCTACGCAGCTTGATCAACGAACGTGAACGTCAGCTTAAGGGCGCACGTGCGCGATTGGTGTCTCGAAACCGCCTGATGGAATGGAGACCTGGGGTGGGCGTGGGCAGGATGGATTTTCGGTGGGTTCGAGTCCGACAGTTTCTAACCGACCTTCACAGGGGGTTGGCCGCCTGATGTTATCGCCGGACTCGCGAACCACCGCCTTCGAATTGCTACGTCCGCCCAGTGGGTACCAACTCGACCTCGCGGTGTTGACCACCTACACCCTCGATCTTGAAACGTTGCTCGTGCTCCCCTTGTCGATACTCTCACATTCCGATGTTGGGCTGGATGAGTTATTGGCCGATCCGCTTTGTCTGCAACAGGCAATCCGGGATGCGGGCGACCGCGTTCATGTTTTCGTGGACGAATCCGGAATCGCAATTCCACGCAATGCGCGTTCGCTTTACTCGATGCTTGAGTCGAGCGTCCACGCCGTGCGTGCCCCGAATGGCGGCGCATTTCACCCTAAAGTGTGGGTGGCCCGGTTCGTTGGCTCCGATGAGGATGCTGAAGACGTCTTGCGCGTCGCGATCCTGTCGCGGAATCTGACCTTTGACCGTTCCTGGGACGTCGCACTGGCGAGCGAGTCGTCCACCCGGGGCCGTCGACGGGTAGCCGCGAGTAGGCCGCTGCACGGCTTTTTACTGAAATTGCCTCAACTTTCAACCAGCCCCTTCAACGAGAACATGTTAGTACGCCTGAAGGTGTTGGCCGAACAGGTATCGCGAACCGCTTTTCCAGCCCCTGATGGCTTTGACGGTCCCGTCGATTTCCACTTACTCGGATTGCAAAAGCGTCGCCGTCTCTGGCGACCGCCGTCTAACGGATATCGAATACTCGCAGTATCACCGTTCATCAGCCGGACCGGACTGGAGGTGGTCCGGGAGTTGAGCGGTAGCGACCGGATGCTGGTGAGCCGGCAGGAGGAACTTGACAGACTGGCTGAAGAGGCGCTCGACGAATGGAGCGATGTATTCGTCCTGTCAGATGACGCGCACGGGGAACCCGAGGACAGCTTGGCTGAGGAGAACCAACCCTCAGCGGGTGGAATCGATCGGCCGTCGGGGCTGCATGCCAAGATGATCGCAGTGGAGCATGGTTGGGACGTTACCTGGTACGTGGGCTCCGCGAACCTGACCTCGTCTGCATTCAATGGCAGTAACGTCGAAATGGTGGCATCGGTCACGGGCAAGAAGGGACGCAAGGGAGGCCACAGCGGTCAGGGTATCGATCGGTTCCTTGACGACGGATTTCGTAAGCTGTGCGTTCAGTATGAGAGAGTCGAACCGGAGAAAGAAGACCCAGCCATCACCGATGCGCGAAAACGTCTCGAAGCGGTGCGGGAAGCACTTTTGAGTACCGTCATGTGCGTGACTTGCGTTTCCGCAGGTGACCTATGGACCTTGACGGTTGACGGAGAACGTATTCCGTGCGCCGATGATGTCGAGGTCGCAGCTTGGCCTGTCTCCGTCGCCGAAGACCAAGCCTTGCGGCTGCAGAAGGCGGTCAGTTGGAGGTTGCCCACTGCGTGCCTTACGGCGTTCATCGCCTTTCGGCTGAGCGTCGACCTTCGTGGCGTGGACGACGTCAGGATGACCCTTCGTCTACCCGCTCAAGGAATCCCGGAGGATCGCATGCATCACGTACTCAGGGGTCTGCTGGACAGTCCGGAGAAGTTCCTTCGATTCCTACGGGCATTGCTCGGCGGGCTCGATTCCGTTCTCGGCTGGGCGCAAGAACGTAGACGTGAAGACGCGGCATTCGCATGGAGAATTGGCGAGAGTGGTGAGGCCTTGCTTGACGGCCTTGTCCGCACTGCCTCCAGAGACCCTGATCGCCTCAAGCCTGTGCGTCGCCTGATTGATGACCTTAGAGTGACCGAGGAAGGGCGACGTATCGTGCCGGACGAACTCTTCAGTATATGGACTGCAGTTGAGGATGCGCTCGCACGGGAGCCGCGAGAATGAAGCGTCCATCTGTTGATGCGAGTCTTAAACCGCTGAAGTCCTTTCAGCGCCGTACCGTGGATCACGCCTTCCACCGCTTGTTTACTGCGGAAGACAGTACCGAGCGCTTTCTGGTGGGCGACGAGGTCGGCCTTGGAAAGACGCTGGTCGCCCGCGGAATCATTGCCCGAACTATCGACCACCTCTGGAGCGACGTCAAACGGATCGACATCGTCTACATTTGCAGCAACGCCAGCATCGCGCGCGCCAATCTGCCAAAATTGAAGATTGGCGGCGCCGAAGAACGGTCGTTCGCGTTGGCGACGCGTCTCACGATGTTGGCCACGGAACTGGCGCGTAAGGAAGGCGAACCTGGTCTGATCGACAGCAAGCTGAACTTTGTCAGCTTCACGCCGGGCACGTCCTTCATCATGGGACAGTCCGCGGGCCAGCGCCCGGAGCGGGAGGTGCTGTTTCAACTGCTCGATCCCCTAATGGGGCAGCGCACGGCGCTTGTAAATTTCCTACAAAGATGGATTGGGAATAGAGATGACTGGCGATGGTACCTCAAAAACCGCCCTCGACCTATCGAAGAGTCCATACGGCAAAGGTTTGAGGCGGCATTCCGCGAGCAACCGGATCTTCACGAAAAGCTGGGAGAACACCTGGCCGCGTTCCGTTACTACCGGAAGACATGGCTGGCTGATGTGCGGTATCGGCGAGACCAGATCATCTCCGAGTTGCGACGTCTACTGGCGGGAGTCTGTGTCCGTGCCCTCGAGCCAGACCTTGTGATTCTGGACGAGTTCCAACGCTTCAAATCGCTGCTCGACACAAGTGAGGTAGAGCGAGATCCGGCGGCGGATCTGGCTCATGAGTTGTTCCAGGCCAAAGCGCATGACGGCAAGCTTGTGCGAACACTCCTGCTCTCTGCGACGCCGTACAAGCTCTACACCGCAGACGCGGAGATCGAGCAGGAGGACCATTACGAGGACTTTCTGGCCACAACCAGATTCCTCCTAGGCAACGAAGAAGGTCGCGTTGAAGAGCTTAAACACCAATTGTCCCGTTTCGGATCCGCGTTGAAGTGCGCTGCAGCCGGAGAACCGAATACGGAGGAGAGAATCGAACGCGCGAAGCGCGCGGTCGAGGGCTCGCTCAAGAAGGTGATGGCACGAACCGAGCGTGTCGCAGCCAGTGAAGCCCTGGACGCGATGGTGGAAGAGGTCCCGAGTAACCCGACCGTAACCTCTACCGACGTGCGACAGTACCTGGCCGCGGATGCGCTTTTTCGGGCTATCGGCGACCGCGATCCGATGCCGTTCTGGAAGTCGGCGCCGTACCTTGTTCATTTTATGCACGGTTACAAGTTCAATGAACTACTCGACAAGGCGATCAGAACGCCGGCAAAAATCGTCGAGGTTCTCCAGCGACACGAGTCTGCGTTCTTGAAGGCTGCGACGATTCGCTCATGGGAAAGCCTTGAACCTGGAAACGCCAAGCTGCGTGAGTTGGTCGGAGAAATGATCGACGAGGGGATGTGGCGCCTTCTCTGGATGCCGCCGACTCTTCCGTACTGGCCACTCGAAGGGCCGTTCAAGGGAACGGCACAGGCAACTAAACGCCTTTTGTTCTCCGCCTGGAACGTCGTGCCCGATGTTGTCAGCGCCGTTCTGAGCTACGACGCGGAACGTTTGATGACACGTGGTCCACGTGGCCGTATTGACTCCTACGAAAGACTCGTCGAGCAGCAGCGTCCGCTATTGAGACTCACAAGGTCGACATTGGGCGGCCGTTCCCGCCACCGTCTCCTGCTGCTGCTAATGCCGTGCCTTCCGCTGGCGGACCGGGCGCATCCTTTAGACGCTCAGCCCGGCCTAGATCGCCAAACGTGGGTGCGAGAGCGAGTCGACGAGCTTCTTGCCAACCCGGAGCTTCCTAACCCTCAGGTCGGAAATATCGATGACAGGTGGGAATGGATCGCGCCGCTATTGATGGATCCGGATATGCCCAGTTTTCTGTGCGCGTGGGCGAATGGCGAACTGCCTGGATTGTCCGATGACACGGGTCGTCCGGAACCGGAAGGATTCGGCGCGTATATTAACGAACTGCTCAAGGTCGATCCGCAAAAGCTCGGGCGCCGGCCTCCAGGTCTTGCAGGATTGCTTACCGCCGTCGCTCTTGGTTCACCGGTGATTCTCGCGGCACGCAGTCTGAGAAACGGGACGGGTATCGGCAACGATTCGCGTCGCCGGTTCGCGGCAATGATCGCAGTCGCGTTCTGGCGTCTCTTCAATCAGCCAGCCGTGACAGCGCTGCTTCGCCAGCTGGCCGATGGAGAGGCGGCCGTGCGCGATGGTTCGGCCTACTGGCGGCTCGTGTTACGCTACTGCCAGCAGGGAAACCTGCAGGCAGTGCTGGACGAGCAGTGGCACCTGCTGTGGGACCAGGAGTCGTGGACCGCTGAAGTCAGCGCCGACGAAACCGCCGAAAGGTGCGCCCGCAAACTCATCCAGGTTGTGCGTCCGATGCGTACTCGTGTCCACGCACAGTTCTTTCTGGCTGAGCGAGGGGCATCTGGTAGAAGCGTTAATCGTGAAGAAATACGCATCCGCACTGCATTTGCACTTCGCTTCGGCCACATCAGCACGGACGACGGTTTTCATATCAGCCAAGACGCCGTCAGAGACGCCTTCAATAGTCCATTTCGTCCCTTTGTACTCACAAGTACGTCAATTGGACAGGAGGGGCTCGATTTCCATCCCTGGTGCCACCGCCTGGTCCACTGGAACCTACCCGGCAATCCGGTCGATATGGAGCAACGCGAAGGCCGGATTCACCGGTACAAGGGTCATGCCGTCCGAAGAAACGTCGCTGCACGACACGCGGACACGACCTTGACGTCATGGAGTGAAGGTGACGACATCTGGAGACGGATGTTCGAGCTGGCCGACGAGGCTGCGCGAGCCGCCGGTAAAAGCGACCTGGTACCACACTGGATCGCCCCCGGAGATTGTTCCGTGCAGCGCCATGTACCACTACTGCCATACACGACGGAGGTCGAAGCGTTCGTACGCCTCAAACGTCAACTCGCGGCCTACCGGGTAGTCTTTGGGCAACCTCGGCAGGAGGAACTCTTTACTCTTCTGGACCGATCCGACGTTGATGTCAAAAGACTCAAAGAATGGGTGATTGATCTTTCACCTTCTGAGGTCTGAGACGTCCATCGGTAGCTGAGGATATATGGTTCTTTGACAATGCGCGGGATTCCGTTCACGGCATTTGAGACATTAGACGCCTGTCGCGAAGACAAACTCGCTGTTAAAAATTCTCACTTCGGAGCAAGGAGCGGATTGAGATGTGAAGCACACACATGCGCGTGCGATCGTTGGGTCGTTCATCTTTTTCTGGATCGCTCCGGCTGTCGTAGCCGGCGTCATCCCGTTCGCACTGGTCGGCTGGACGATGCAGCCGCCGCTGCTCGGGCTGCCCGGCGAGCGGGTAATGGGGGTCGCCGCGGTCGTAGCGGGTCTGGCCTGCCTGCTGGACTGCTTCGCACGTTTCGCCCTCGAAGGGCGCGGCACACCGGCGCCGGTGGCGCAGACCGAAGTGCTGGTCGCTTCCGGACTCTATCGGTTCGTGCGAAACCCGATGTACGTCTCCATACTGATCATCATTTCAGGGCAGGCGCTGCCCTTTGGCCAGGCCCGGCTGTTGGTGTACGCCGGGGTGGTGTTTGCCGCGTTCCACCTGAACGTGCTGCTCTATGAGGAGCCGAATCTCCGTCGAAGATTCGGAGCGTCGTACGAGACCTACTGCCTGCGCGTGGGTCGCTGGTGGCCGCGCCTGACGCCGTGGCGCGGGTCAGGCACGCCAGCCTGTTGAGAACGGCGGCGCAGCCCTGCACCAAGGCCGCGCGGCGGTACGATCCCCGGTAGCGACCCCGGCAAATCAAGTGTGCGTCTGAGCGAAGTGAGTCTCTGAGCAGTGGAAAAACCTGCATGTCGAATCGTCCGCTCGGAAACCAGGTGGCCGTCGTCGCCGGTCCGGACCCTGTCCAGCGGGACGTTCTCGAAAATGCCGCCAGGATTGTTACGGTCCCCGTCTTCATGCTCGTGCCTCGTTGGAAATCCGAGCTCCCTATTGGTTCATTCCTCGCAGGACAACGCTAATCATCTTAGGGGAGGAACATAATGCTCAGGAACATTCTCGCCGCCATCGTCGGCTACATTGCCATGGCCGCCGTGCTCTTCGCGCTTTTCTCGCTTCTGTGGCTGACGCTGGGCCCCTCCCGCGCCTTCCAGCCGGGTTCGTGGGAGGTATCCGGGGGCTGGGCACTTGGCTCGGTCGCGCTCGGGCTCGTGGGCGCTTACATCGGCGGACGAGTCTGTGCCAGGTTGGCGCACGATGCCAGGGCTGCCGCGATTCTGATGGCCGTCGTGATCGTGCTCGGGGTGGTGTCGGCCCTGATGCCGGTGGATATGCCGGCGGGACCACGCCCCGACGACGTGTCGATGATGGAGGCGACCGCAGGTGCCCGCCATCCGGCATGGTTCAGCTGGCTCAACCCGCTGATCGGGGCCGTGGGCGTCTGGTTCGGATCGCGGAAGTTGCGCGCGTAGCCGTCCATTCCAGGGCGACCGGCCGGTCGCCCCTACGACCCCGGGACCGAGGGCATCCCGCCCTCGAATCGGCCATTGCCAGCCGTGTGAACTCCCGGCGCAGAACGTCAACGGATTGGGATTTTGATTTAAGCTGACAGCTAACGGCTGATAGCTAACAGCTTGTTTCTCTGTTGTCGCAATTCCTGCGACAGGTCAGGATTGTCTTAGTGGGAGTTGAGAACCCTTGGTGGGACGTTCGATGAGATGTACGGCACGGCTTTTGACGGGCGGGACAGGACGGGAACGACTTGATGACGCGCGCTTCCGTATGACCGGTTGCTGGAGGAGTTGCGGGGGTACAACCTGGAGGAGGGCTGAACGATGCCGAACGGAGGATCCGACTGTTGCGGGACCTGCTGGTTCAATAGAAAGAATCAGGGCGAGCGCGACTGGCAGCGGCACGCGAACGAAAAAATACCGCCCTATTGCGAGATCAGGGACATCGCAATCGAGGACCCGTTCTACACCTATTGTGCGAACCATCCGCATCGCCGACCCGATCGCGATCCCATCCCAATTGGGCCGGTAATGCGCCACGGCGGCTGGAAAGAGGAACGGCGGGTCGAAAACGGCCAAACCATTTTGACGAGTTGGGAGAATCCTCGTTACGTATGGAAACCTTCACCGGACTCGGAGGAGATTCGCCAGCACCTGCTGAATCTGCTGAATGAAATTTTCGAGCACATGTCAAAGGACTGGTATCCGATAGGCGACGGTCTTGGAGAGACGATTATCCGGCAACTCGGCGAATTCCGGGAGCGGCGGGCAGTCAGATACCTCGAATGGATACGTGAGAATCTCCAGGATTCTCCGGGTTTCATGGCAGACGCTGCACGGGACGCGCTTGTCGTGATCCGGGGAGATGAATGAGAGGCGCCCGGGCCGAATAGCAGCTCTGGCTGGTGAGTGGGTCGTTCATGGAGATGCGTCCTGAAAGCTGCGGCCCCGGGTGGGTGACCGCATGCAATCGGAGTTCTTGCGGGGATTGGAAACAGCGAACCGTTCAAACCGGTGGCGATTCAGTTCAACCGGCAATTCGATCAAGGCGCCCGCGTCACGCGAGGCGATGGCCCATTCCAGGAGCAGTTGATATTGCCGCGGTTCCTGAAGGCCTCCAAACCACTGCATTCCCTCAGGCGAGATCACACAGACGACGTTGGCCAGATCGCATGGGCCAAGGCATCCGGAGAACGTCAGCTGCACCGACTTGCTGAGTTTTTCAACCTTCCACCGATGCTTGATCCAATCGCGGGGCACCGGCGGGAAGCCATTTTCTGTCCGACCGCAGCAACAGCCTTCGCAGAACACGATCTGCCCAAGAATCCGGCCCCGGGCCGGAGCCAATGTTTCGTCTCTGGCGAGCGTTTCTCGGATGCGTTGGGTCTGAGCGTTCATTGGCGTGGCCTTACGCATTGCTCACCCGCCAAACCGTCACGCCGCCTTGTGCGTCCAGCGCGGAGAGGGCTCGACCGTCCGGTCGCCAGCACGATTCGGCCACCGCGCCCGCCACAGCCGCGATACCGATCGGATCGCCTTTTCCATCTTTCCGAACCGACCACACAACCACGGCGCCATCGCGTCCTCCCGATGCCAGGCGCATTGCGCGCGGTGCGAAGGCGAGTGTCGTGACGGGTTGAACATGAAACTCCAGTACGCCGGGCTCCGTGTCTTCGGGACCCTTTCCCGCGAAGTTCCAGACGGTCACCGCTTCCCCTCCGCCGGTGGCCAGGAGCGTGCCCGTGTCGTCGAAAGCAAGGGCCGACGGCTTCGCAGGATATCCTGACATCATGGAGTCCTGCTCCGTAGAGCGACGCCAGAAGTGTACCGAATTGTCCTGGCTGCCGCAAACCACAACGCCCCCGTCGGGGCTCAGAACCATAGACACCAGGGATCCCTGCCATTCCAGCTTCTGCCGGATCTCACCGGTGGACGCACTGAAGAACGTCACGCGACCGTAACAGGCAGTCGCCAGCTCTCCTGCGCTCGACCAGGCGATCGCGCTGACGGTGCTGGGATGATCGTCAGATCGCCAAACCTCCCTGCCGTCCGCACCAAACGCACGAACCTGCCGGGAGCAGGAAGCCGCCAGCCATTGGCCGTCCGGCGACCACGCCACGTTTTCCACCCAACCGCTTTCAACGTCGACAGACCGGAGTACCCGACCTTCATCGGCGCTCCAGATCAAGACGCGGCTGTCCTGGCCGGCCGTAGCGAACGCGGTTCCGTCAGGGTGGATCGCTACCGCGAGCACACCGCCTTCATGAGTCCCGCGCCGCTCCCATGCGGTCGCGCCGGACTTGCCGTCAAATGCGTAGACGCCGCCCGCGGCATCACCGACCATCAGCGCCTCCCCGCGCAGGCTCCAGCCCCCGGCGATTGCGTAGTCGCCAACCGCCGCGGACCAGCCCCGGCGAAGCGCACCCTTCGAACTGCCGACATTCAAATCAGACATGCGTCAAACCCCTGGCGCATGCTCTGCTCATCGAGGTTGCGGCCGATGAAGACGAGTTGATTGCGCCGGAGCGCGTCGCCCCAGGGCTGGTCCGGCTGGCCGTCAAAGAGCATGTGAACACCCTGGAAGACGAATCGACGCGACTCGCCTGCGAGGCTGATGAAGCCCTTCATTCGGAAGATGTCAACCCCACGCTCGGCCAGCAGCCTGCCAAGCCAGTCGTTGAGCCTTTCGAGATCGACGTCGCCGTTCCTCTCGATCGCGATCGAGCCCACCTCGTCGTCGTGCTCGTGCTGTGCGACCCAGGTCCGCTCAACCTCGACCGGAACCGCCGCTCCCTGGACGCGAATGGCGCCGTTCTCCGAGGAGGCGAGCCTGGAGGGCCGACCATCCTCCAGCGTGATTGTCGCTCCATCCGCGTTTTTCAACTGGAGATCGAACTCATCCGCGATGTGCTGGGCGTAGAGGCCAATGCGCGATTTCCTGTCCACCTCAAGGAAGAACGACTTGCGCCCCGGGAAATCGAGCCGGAGGTTCACATGCTTTCCAGCCGGAATATCTCTCCCCGGACGAATCGGCTCGGCGGGTTCAGCGTACCGCCGCACACACCACTCCGCGCCCCCACGCAGGGCAGCGTCGTCCGCGCCCTGGTCGGACGCGACGACGAGAGACATGGTCGGATCCGGTCCTTCGGCGAGGCTGAGTTCGTAGCGGCCGACGTCGAGCGAATACACGCCGGTCCACTCGAACGGATATTCCGGCTCGAGGAAGGAGGGACGACGCTCAAGTGCCTGGTCAAGGTCGAAGGCGTTGAGGTTGAGTACGGTATCGATGGAGACGTTCGCCCGCTCGCAACGCACGAACCGCGCCATCTGGTTCATGTCTCGCAACCGAACTTCAAGCATGTCGAGCGCCTCGTCGTTCACGAGGTCGGTCTTGTTGAGAACGAGGACGTCCGCGAACGCGATTTGCTCCGTACTCTCGTCGCTTCGGCCAAGCTGCTGCTCGATGTGGGCCGCATCGACGAGCGTGACGATCCCGTCGAGCGAGAACTCCGCGCGAATTTCGTCGTCCATGAAGAAGGTCTGAGCGACCGGGCCGGGGTCGGCCAGCCCTGTGGTTTCCACCAATACATAGTCGAACTTGTCTCGACGCTTCATGAGATTACCCAGTACGCGAATCAGGTCTCCGCGCACTGTGCAGCAGATGCAGCCGTTCGACATCTCGAAGATCTCCTCGTCGGCGTTGATGACGAGCGCCTGGTCGATGCCGACCTCCCCGTACTCATTTTCGATCACGGCAATGCGCTTTCCGTGTTCCTCGCTCAGAATCCGGTTGAGCAGGGTTGTCTTGCCGGAACCGAGGAAGCCGGTAAGGATTGTAACGGGAACTCTTTTAGGGGGAGTCTTCGAATTCGGCGTGTTCATCTAGTCCTCCTGGAGGAGAGGTTGGAGTATTGGGCGTTGGACGTCGAATCCCCATTCCGTGCAGACCCGGACCAGGTCTGCCGCGTCGATGGAGTCCGTGGATTTGTGAAGCTTGTGTTGTATCGGTGGGGCATCGCGCCGAAGCAGAGTGAACACGGTTTCAACAGGCGCACAGCCTTCTTCGAGGCATGCCAATTCGGTGACCGAAATCGTCGTGTCATCGGAAAGGCTCAACACATCGTGCAATGCGTTTTTGATACGGCGAACCCGTTCAAGGTTCGGGCGTCGTGGTGACGTGTTGATCAACATGTACTCTATTCTCCCCGCCACCAGGCGAGATTCGATGTGGATTCGTCTCAGGCGGAAACGTGCCTCTCCGCGATGCACTGCGCACAGGTTCCCAGCAGTTCGACGACCTGCCGCTTGGTTCGGAATCCGATTTCTTTTCCTGCCGCTGTCAGGCTCCTGGCCAGATCGGGGTCTTCAACCTCGTCCACTTCGCCGCAGTCGTCACAAATCAGGAACTGGCTGACGTGCGGATGATCCGGATGCGCGCAGCCCACATATGCGCTCAGGCTCTCGAGTTTGTGCGCCAGACCCTGTTCGAGCAGGAAATTCAATGCCCGGTAGACCGTCGGTGGCGCTGGATTCCTGACAAAGCCGCGCATGCGCTCCAGTAACACGTAAGCGCTGAGCGGTTTGTCCGATACGCACAGCAGATGAAGAACGGCCCTGCGTTGTTCACTCAGCCGCAGGCCGCGCTCATGGCACAGGGCCTCGGCTCGTTCCAGGATATGGGAGAGCGTTTTGTTGTTCATGGTTTTCTCCTCGGCACGTACGTCTCGTGGCCGCCAGTTGCGCACGGCGGCGATCGAGGGCTTTCGTCAACGCTTCGGACTGGATGGACACCCCTGGTCCCCACACCCGAACAAACGCCAAGGGCGGCGACCAGCGTCAGTATATTGTGAAGCATCATATCAAGGTGGGTGCCAGCCGGCCCGTCCGCCTTCGACAGAGCGTCGGAATAGAGCGTGCCGCCGATCTGCGCTCCGGTTTCCCTGACGATCTGGTCGAGCAGGCGGCGGTCGGAGATGTTCTCGACGAAGACGGCCGGGATCTTTTCCCTGTTAATCTGACGAATCAGCCTGGCGACGTCACCCGCGGACGCTTCCGCTTCGGTGCTGAACCCGACCGGCGCATGGAACTCGATGCCGTAGGCTGCCGACAGATAGCCGAAAGCGTCATGAGACGTGACCACCTTGCGCCGTTCGAGCGGCAGCGAATTGATTGCGTCGCGAACCTGTGCCTCTACCGCGTCGATCTCCTCCAGGTAGCGCGCCTTGTTGCCGCGATAGATTTCGGCTCCCGCATGGTCGATCGCAGCCAATCCGTCGGCGATGTTGCGGACGTAGATCCGGGCATTGACCAGACTCTGCCAGGCATGGGGATCAATCTCGCCACGGTCGCGATCCGCGATCCTGCGGGGTTCCACGCCGGTTGTCGCCGTCACGACCGGCCCCTCGTAGCCGGATGCCTCTGTGAGACGGTCCATCCAGCCTTCAAAGCCCAATCCATTGACGACCAGCAGCCTGGCGCCGGCGACGGCCCGTGCGTCCGCCGGAGTCGGCCGATAGACGTGCGCATCACTGTCGGGGCCGACGAGGGTGGTAACGTTTACCCGGTCACCGCCTACCTGCCGGACCATATCACCCAGGATGCTGAACGATGCGACAACGTCGATGGGGGCGTCGGCGGCGACGGTCCCCGATCCGGACACAGCGATCAAACCGGCCGCGAAGACGGAAAACAGGAAAGATCGCCTTGATATCATGGTCATACTCAGAGCTCAATACCGGAATCAGGCTTCCAGATGACGGCGTGGCCTTAGCAGCCCGTTGGAAAAGCCCATCCGGGCTACGGCCGGCATTTGCCGTCGAAAACCTGCGTTGCGCGCCCTCGCCGAATCGCAGGATGGGACTCGGTTGCGCGCCTTGTCTTCGGCCACAATGGCAAGTGTTCCGACCCGGAAATAGATTGCCGAAATTCGACCGCCGAGCCGCCCGGCTGGCAAGGCGCCTGAGCAAGTAGACCTGTCCGTGGTCACCGAGCGAAGGCAACGCCGCCAGACGGGATGAATCGGCGGATGAACGGTGACATATTTCCGGGACGGGACACTATACCTCGCCTGCAGAGCGACTTTGCCAACGGACTGTTAGGCGCGTCATGATTACGCCGTCAGACCCGAAGGACAGCGAGAACAGATAGAATGCTCCCGCGGTCAGGATAATGGCGGGGCCGGAGGGCAGACTTGCGTGATAGGACAGCAGCAGGCCGACAAACCCGCCCAGGAAGGCCGCAATCACGCCGATGATCACCAGGGGCGTGATGTCTCGCGTCCAGAACCGGGCGGCGGCGGCTGGAAGTATCATGATGCCCACCGCCATCAGTGTCCCCAGGGCATGGAACCCGCCCACCAGATTCAGGACCGTCAGGACGAGAAAGCTGTAATGTGCCACCGGACTCAACGGACTGACCGAGCGGAGAAAGCCCGGGTCGAAACACTCCATCACCAATGGTCGGTAGATGACGGCAAGCCCGAACAGGGTGACCGTTGCGATTCCCGAGACCAGGAATATAGCCGTATCGTTCAATGCGAGCACCGTGCCGAACAGAATGTGCAACAGGTCGACGTTGCTTCCTCGCGTCGAGACGATCACCACCCCGACCGCGAGGGAAATCAGATAGAAGGCCGCCAGGCTGGAGTCCTCACGTGCCACGGTGGTTCGGGCCGCAAGTCCGGAGAGCAAAGCCACAGCCACTCCCGCGATGACCCCGCCGAGCGTCATGGCGCCGAGCGACAGCCCTGCCGCGAGGTACCCGAGCGCGGCGCCGGGAAGAATCGCATGGGCGATGGCATCCCCGGCCAGACTCATCCGCCGCAAGGTCAGAAACACCCCGATGGGTGTCGCCCCCAGTGAAAGAGCAAGGCACCCGACCAGGGCCCGGCGCATGAAGCCGAATTCAACGAAGGGGGCGATGACGGCATCGTACATCACGTGCCCTTTATCGGATGGGAGGAGACGCTGGCGTTCATCTTACACACACGGACGCCGCTTCGTCAAAGGCTTCGGTGAGCCGGCGCGCTCGATCGAGATTCGCCGGAGAAAGCACCTTCTCCGTTGGACCGGCGGCAATCTGCTCGCGGGCCAGCAGAAGGGTCTCGGGGAAATCCGTCCGAACCTGATCCAGGTCGTGCAGGACGGCGACGACCGTCCGCAGCTCCCCGTGCCAGCGACGAATGAGTCCCTTCAGATCGCGCACCGTTGCCGAATCGATGGCCGTGAACGGCTCGTCCAGAAGAATAAGCTGAGCGTCCTGGAGGAGCAGGCGGGCGAACAGGGAACGTTGCATCTGGCCGCCGGAGAGGGTGCCGATGGGGCGCGTCTCGAATCCGCCCAGTCCCACGATTTCCAGGACCTCACCCACCTTCCGGCTGCCTTCACGCCCGAATCGTCGGAAAGCGCCCAGCTTTCGCCACAATCCCATGGCCACCATGTCGAAAACCGAGATCGGAAAGCTACGGTCGATATCTGACTGTTGAGGGAGGTACGCGATCTCCGAGACTTTGATCCCCGTCAACCTGATCTCGCCTTCGAGAGGCGCGAGGCTGCCGATGGTACCTTTGAGCAGCGTCGACTTTCCGGCGCCGTTCGGTCCAACCACGGCGACCAGGGCGCCGGCGCGGACGGCGTAGTCGAGATGATGAACCGCGGGGTGGCGGTCGTATCCGAGGGTCAGATTATTAAAACGCAGGATCGTTCCGTCCATTGGCGCGCTCATAGCAGGGCCCAGGCGACCGCGAACCACAACAGACACGCGGCAATGCCGGCAAGCGCGAGACGCGCACCGATTCCTGCGCGCAGGGGGGAAAATTGTGGCTTCATCCGGATAATCCTCATGACAATTCGCGCGAACATCCAGACCTGTGTCCGCCGTTTACGATAACATTGGCGGCTTCAGCGTAAACGACGCGTTCAGCAACCACAGCGCCAAGAGTACCAGGACGGCGCCGCCAAGTGCGCCCACGCCACCGGCCGCCATCGTCCACAACGGCGACCGGTGGGCGACCGCCTCGGTCGCCCATTCTCGCGCCCTCGTCGCAATAATGGCCAGAACAACAACGGTGATCGCGGTACCTGTGGACATGGCAAACACGGAAAGCACCCCATGCCAATGTAAACCCATCACGGCGGCGAGGACGAGTACCAACACCGCCCCGCTGCAAGGGCGCAGTCCAATGGCCAAAACTACGCCCGCCGCCGCATGCCGGCTGCCCGCGGTATCAATCTCGGCAGCGCTGGGCAGATGCCGGCAGCCGCAATCCGCCTCGTGTACATGATCGGCGTGGTCGTGGCGGACCTCGCCGGTTTTGCGACGCAACTGGCGAACACTTTCTGATAAGGCGCCTGTCGCGCGTACCAGCAGAAAGAGTCCGACTATCGCAAGAAGAGTGAAACTGACGCGCGTAGCCCACAATGATGCCGTTTCCGTTTCCATAGGCAGCCAACCTGCCAAACCGATCGGTGCGTAAACCAGTACTAGCGCCGTCACCCCCTGCAGGAGCCCGGCGGCGGCGCCCATGGCAATACCGCGATTCAGCCGGCTTCGGTGGGTCAACAGATAGGTCGTCAATACCACCTTCCCGTGCCCGGGCCCTGCGGCATGCAGGACACCGTAAAGAAAGCTCATCAACACCAGAGCCCAGCCGACGTCATCCTTGCCCCGCAGCGATCGCAATTCCGTTGTCAGCTGCGCGAGGAATTCGCGCTGCTTCTCCCAGACCCATTTCGCAGCCTGATCCCAGATCGAATACGTCTGACCGGTGTCGGCGTGATCGTCACCGCTGGACCGCACGGCCGCGATCGGATCGCTATGCAGCGTCGTTGACGCGTGGAGATCCGCCGAGAACGCGACGGCACACAGCCACGCGAGAAACACCGCCATGTCGTAGCTCACTCGCATCGAATCGTCACCGTTTCAACAAGCTGAATGCCTCGGTCATTGCCACTGCTTTCATTGATGCCGGGCGAGACGGAATCCGGGTTCGGTGTTGCCACGGGCTGCCGGGTTCCCGCCCGGGTCGAGGACCTGGTGCAGCTCACCGGGCGGATCGCCCGCGGCATGGCATAATGTTGAGGTTGTCGACACAGGCCAGGTTGCGGTTCGTTTCATGACAAGCGGTTTGTGGTCATTGAATGAAATCTGTTATGTTATAACATAACAATATATATGAACGGGTTGCGTTGTCAAGCACACGTTTGAGTACGTCAAAAAAAAACCGCTGTTTAACCTCAATTCCGCAGTGCGCCTTTTCACGGCGCACTGCGGAATTGAGGTTAATGCTCGCCACGGTCGTCTTCCGTTTTCCTTCTATGTGACTCATTTCTTACATCAACTGACAGCGTACCGCCGATGGGGAGTTTTTTTTAGATTGTCGCAATTTCTGCGACAGATCAGGATGATCTTAGTGGGAGATGAGAACGATTGGTGGGACGTTCGATGGTCTTGGAGAGACGATTATCCGACAACTCGGCGAGTTCCGGGAGCGGCGGGCAGTCAAATACCTCGAATGAATACGTTGGAATTTCCAGGATTCTCCGGGTTTCATGTCAGACGCTGCCCGGGACGCGCTGGTCGTGATCCGGGGAGACGAATGAGAAGCGCCCGCGCCGAGACGGAACGATGGATCTCGGACCTGATGGCGAGGCACGACACGAACTGAGACCGCAGCGAGTCTCCCATCAAGACAAGGGCTGAATTGCATAATAGCAATGGCCGGTAACCAGCGATCAGTGCCCTGTGAGAATCTTCCACGGGTACGAAAAGCGAAAACGCCTGTTTCGGAAAAGGGACGGAAGGCTTATATTTCGTGCGCTGAGAATCTTCCATCCAGTACATGGACTGAAACTCATTTGGTCTGACTTAAAGCCGGACATTGAGCTTCGGGCAAACTTCGTTGTCTGATTCTGAAGTCGCAGCGATATTTTTCACCTTGGAAAATCCACGTTCTCTCTCTCGCGGCCAGGTGCATCGCGCACTCCGGTCCTTTATCATCGCCAGCGGCCTTTGGGGCGCGTGGGGGCAAGCCTGCGGGCTGGGGACGGCCGCTTTTACCGGCTTCGCCCTGTACCTGGGCGCCGACGGCGCCTTTATCGCCCTTTTCACTTCTGCCGCGTACTTCCTCGCTCTCACGCAATTGCTCGTGCCTCTGTTGAGCGCCCGCGTCCGTGACAAGAAGCGCTTCGTCATCGCCACCGGGTACGTGGAAATCGCTTTCCGCGGACTTCCGCTGACCATCCCTTTCCTCGTCCCCGAGCAATACCGGCTCCCGGCCCTCGTGGCGATGGTCTGCCTCAGCCTCTTCTGCGGCTATACGATTTCACCCTTTTACAGCACCTGGATCGCCAATGCCGTGCCGGAGAATATCCGCGCGCGCTTTGCCAGCCGCCAGACGATCGTTAGCACCATAGTGGCTATGGTTGCCGGTTTTGCGATCGGCCAGTTCCTCGACCTCTTTCCCGGCCGTGGTTTCGGGTGGGTGTTTGCGGCAGGGACGCTCTTCGGATTCCTGGGGTACTCAAATCTCATCCGCGCCCCCTTTCCGCAACAGGCGGCTGCAACAGACGAGCAGGGCACGCGGTTGCGCGAGCTTGTGCAGCCCTTCCACGACGGCAACTTCCGCCGCGCCGCCCTCTTTTTTGGCCTGTGGACATTCGGCATCGGGCTGGCCGGGCCGCTCTACAGCGTCTTCATGCTGGACCGTCTACGGATCTCCTACACGGAAGTTTCGATTTTCAACGCCCTGTTCATGCTGACCAGCATCGCCGGCTACCGGCTCTGGGCCGGCCTCATCGACCGCTTCGGCGCAAGGCCCGTCCTGCAGATCCTGATGACGCCGGCCGCGTTTCTGCCGTGTCTCTGGGCGTTCAACCAGCCTGGAGCTTACCATTTGGTGCCCGTCGTGCTGGTCCTCAGCGGTATTTTATTCTCAGGGATTGCCGTGGGTATCAACCCGCTGCTCTTCGGCCTGTTGCCCCAGGGCGAGAGACGCACGATGTACCTGGCCACCTGGTCGGTAACGGTCAACCTGATGGGTGCGTTCGGCCCTTTGCTGGGCGGCTTGCTCGTCGCCGGGCTGGCGGGATTGCGCTTTTCCGTGTTCGGCGTGTCCGTGGGCGAACTACAGGTCATTTTCGCCCTGAGCACGCTGACCCGGCTGGCGCCTCTGTTCATTCTCCGCACCGTAAAGGACGCGCGGGCGGCAACTTCGCGCAGCCTGCTTTCGCGGATGTTGCGCGGCAATGTCCTCAGCTACGCCTACAATGCCTCCATCTTCAGCCTTGCCACGGCTGAGGGTACCAGAGCGCATGCCGCCGAGGCCCTGGGCCGCTCGGGCAATCCTCTCGCCATCGAGCAGTTGATCCAGGCACTGGCAGACGCCAGTCCCCGTGTGCGCCAGGCCGCGGCACGCGCCCTGGGGGAGAGCGGGTCGGAAAGCGCCACCGAACCTCTTGTGCGCGAATTGCTCGACGGAGCATCGGACATTCGCAGCGAAGCCGCCGAAGCGCTGGGCCGCCTCGGCTCCTCTACGAGTATCGATCCGCTGGTCGAGGCGCTGGACGACGCCGATCCCCGGGTCCGTATCAGCGCCATTCGCGGCCTGGCCAGCATCGGCGGGGACGAAGTCCACGAGCTGTTATTCTGGCACTTCGGCAGCGATTTCGACCGCCTGACGTTTCCGACGCTGGTCGACGTGCTCAGTGAGCGGCAGGAACGCCGCATCGTGAGACCCGCGCTGGGCCGCCTGACCGATTTTCCTTCTCCAGCCGTGCGCTTGCAGCTTCTCAACGGGGTCTGCCGTGCATTGGGCGCAGGCGACGGGTTCTATCGCTTGCTCTCGCGTGAGGATACCGACCGCGTCACCGACGTCACTCGCCTGCTGCGCCGTGCAACGGACGCCCTTGGAGGGGCCCGCTGCATCGACGCCGAATATCGCGCCCGGTTAAAGGTCCTGTGCCGCGAGGTCGTCGCCGCTTATGAAGAGGAAGACATCGAGTCGCTGGTTCAGGCCATGCGGGAGGTCGCGCGCGCCGTGCGCGATGGACTCTCAGCCACAGGTGACCAGGCCTACGACGTACTCTCGGTGTACGTCGTCCTCACCGCCATCGGCCGCTTCATCAGCAGCCCGGCGCGGCACGATTCTCCCGTCGCCCAGGAGATTTTTCTCACCGTGTGCCTGGGGCGCCTGGCCGCTGCGGTCCGCGAGATTGACGCCGGCATTCGAACGCTCAAAATTCACTGACCCGATCGCCGAATCCCGTTCGCTGTTTTCCCACAGTCACGGTCTACCGCGCGAACATTTCCCGTAACACGGCCAGGACTTCCAGCGCTTCAGTGTCGCTGATCCTTCCCAGTCGACCGAGGAGGCGCGTCTTGTCAACCGTGCGTACCTGATCCAGCACGATCTGTCCGCTTTTCCTCTGGAAACGAACCGATACGCGCGTAGGATAGGTGCGTTCCTTAGTCGTCAGCGGGGCAACGATGACGGTTCCGATCTGACGATTCAACTCATCCGGCGATATAACGAGACAAGGACGCGTTTTCTGAATCTCGCGCCCTTGTGCCGGATCTAGTCGCACCACGTACACGTCGAAACGACTCACTGCCATTCCCACTCCGTGTCATCCCATTTGGTAACTGAATGTGACACTTCATCCAGTAAGGCATCGTCACCGTTTTCCCGCGTGTTGCGAAAGGCGTCCTCCCAACCGCTTCGAGGCGGGGTCGCCGCACGAATTACGAGGTGGTCGGCACAGAGTTCAAGTTCCACTGTTTCATGCAGTTGGCACTGTTCCAGGAACGCCTTGGGAATACGTATGCCTCGCGAATTGCCGATTTGGATAAGAGCGGTTTTCACGAAAGGACTCCTTTGCAGTTGATCACCTGCAAAATATCTAAGTGATTTGATGTGCAATGTCAACTGATTCTTTCACAAACCCTCATCTGACCGTCCGGGCGATTGACGTATATGCTTGATCCGAGCGCCGGTACTGACAGAACAAACCTGCCATTATGCCAATTACGTCTCGCTGCCTACCGAATCCAGGGGGGAACGGGTTGAGTCCCGCGTCCCCCTTTTGTATATTCGTACCGTAATGGTGGGACGTATCGGTTGGTCAAATGGAAACGAATCCCGATGTGATTTAACGGAGACATCGCCGGAGTGACCGCATGACAAACGAGGCGCAACCACAGCCGAGGATCCTGCTGACCGGCGCCACGGGCTGCATCGGCGGGCGGCTGCTCGAGGCGCTCGAGGCGGCGGGTCGACCTGTCCGCTGCATGACCCGCCGTCCCGGAGCGCTCAGTGGAAGGGTGGGGCCGCGCAGCAGCATTGTCCGCGCCGACTGCCTGGATCCGGTTTCGCTTCCGCCCGCATTCGCGGGAGTTGACACCGCAATCTATATGGTCCACTCGATGGGCGGCAGCGCCGATTTCGAAGCCAGGGACCGCGAGGCGGCGCGCAACTTCGGAGAGGCGGCTGTCGCGGCCGGCGTCCGACGCATCGTCTACGTGGGCGGTCTCGGGGCCGCCGAGGGACTTTCAAAGCATCTGCGCAGCCGCCAGGAGACGGGAGAGGTATTGCGGGCGTCCGGCGTGCCCGTGATCGAGTTCCGCAGCGGCATTGTGCTGGGCGCCGGCAGCCTTTCGTTCGAACTCATCCGGGCCCTGGTCGAACGTCTGCCGGTGATGATCTGTCCGTCGTGGGTGCGTACGCCCACCCAACCGATCGCGCTTGCCGACCTGATCGCGTATCTGATTGCAGCGCTTGATCTTCCCCATGGAGAGAGTCACCGGTTCGAGATTGGCGGCGCGGACGTGGTCTCCTACCGTGAGATCATGTGCGAGTACGCACGGCAGCGCGGTCTCCGGCGGCTGCTGATTCCCGTACCGCTGCTGACGCCGCGTCTCTCCAGCCTCTGGCTTGGGCTGACAACGCCGGTCTACGCGCGGGTCGGTCGTGAACTGGTCGACGGTCTTCGCACGGCGACCGTGGTTAACGATACAACCGCAAAAACCGGTTTTGCGATCCGACCGCTCGGGCTGCGCCAGGCCATCGCAAGGGCCGGGGAGGACGAGGACGCGGCATTCGCAAACACGCCGTGGTCGGAGGACGCGCTGGCGTCCGGAACGGTCCTGCGCTGGGGCGGCGTCCGCCTCCGCGGCCGGCTGGTCCACTCGTCCGCTGTCGATCTGCCGGTCGATCCCCCGGCTGCGTTCGCCCCCATTCTGCGCATCGGCGGGGTCAACGGTTGGTACTTCGGCGACTGGATGTGGCGCCTGCGCGGCCTGGTCGATCTGGTGCTGGGTGGCGTGGGCATGAACCGCGGCCGCCGGGACCCTGAGAACCTGGCTGCAGGCGACGTCCTGGATTGCTGGCGGGTGGATGTCTGCGAGCCGGATGTTCGTCTCAGGCTTGCGGCAGAGATGAAGCTGCCCGGGCGGGGCTGGCTCGAGTTCGACGTGATGCAGCGCGAAGGAGGCGCATCCAGGATACGCCAGACCGCCGTCTTCGACCCATCGGGCCTGTGGGGGCGTTTCTACTGGCACGCTCTGTATCCGATTCATGTCCTGTTGTTCGGCGGGCTTCTTCGGAGCATCGCCCGACGAGCCGTCGTTATGGCGCACTGATGGACGGGAGGGCACCATGCGCTTCCATGTCGAAGCCCAACTGAGCGCGGCAACACGATGCGTATCGTCTCCGGAGCGTGATGGAGAATCCGTTCACGCGGTCACCATTGTCCGCAGCTACCCCACGACGGTCGAGGACCTGTGGGACGCCGTAACGAACGGAAAGCGCATTTCGCGCTGGTTTCTCCCGATCAGTGGTGAACTGGAACTGAACGGCCGTTATCAGCTGGAAGGCAACGCGGGCGGGGTGATTACAGCGTGCCGAAGACCGACTCATTTCGAGATCACCTGGGAGTTCGGCGGGGACGTCAGCTGGGTGGAGGTCCGTATAGCAAAGGACGGCACCGGCCACGCGCGATTGAGACTCACGCACACCGCGCGACATTCGCGGCACTGGGACCAGTACGGACCCGGCGCGACCGGCGTCGGGTGGGAAATGGGTCTGGCGGGACTGTCCATCCATATCACCCAACCGGAAGAGCCACCGCAGGACGAGGCAGCCTTCGTCGCGTCACCGGAAGGCAGGGCGTACCTATCTGGCAGCAGCGAAGCGTGGGGACTGGCGGCCGTGGCTGCTGGAACGGATCCCGTCGCGGCGCGGGCGGCGGCAAGTCGCACTGCCGCCTTCTATACCGGCGAATCGGCCTGAATTGGGTGCCACCGACAATCAGCCGTCAGTCAATAGTAAGAGTCGAAAGGAGATCGTGTATGGATATCGAGCTTGTCTACTGCGCCATGTGAGGTTACGAAGACGAGGCCGTCAGTTTGACGCGCCATGTGCTGGAAAAATACAAGACGGGTATCTCGCGATTCACGCTGGTTCCATCCGGACGCGGGAAATTCGAAATCACTGCCGACGGGGAAACGGTCTTCTCGAAACTGAAGGAAGGCCGGTTTCCTGAAAACGACGAGATTGCGTCTCGCCTCGCCGCAGGAACAGAAACCGAAGGACCCGGTTCGGATTCCTGCTGTTCAGATGACGAACCAGGCAGCCGCAAAGGCACGGGGTTTCGCTCTCTTGTCGCAAGGCTCTTCCATAAGAGCAGCTAACAGCGATCGGCAGCAAGCTAAACTCGGGAAGACGGGAAAGGGAGAGGAACACACCCCACCTCACCTCCTGGTGAGAGGGGAACCGGGAGCAGGGAGAGATCACCTGCCTTGTGAATATTCTTCTCGCGCCAGAGGCCAGGAGGAATTTCTCATCTGGCAAGGATTTCTTCTACCGTCTTACGTCTCACGTCTCCCCGCATTTCTTCTACCGTCTTCCCACGTGTGACTTCGACGCACGGGGTATTGTGCCCGTATTGAAAATTGGCTATTATTTGGTAAAACGGGTGGAGCAGGGTTAGCCTGGGTGGACTATTCGATTTTCAGATCCGGGGAGGCTGCCATGGTAAATCGTATCTGCCTCGCGCTGGCGTGTGTGTTCGCAATTGCCGGGTGTTATACGCAGATTCGGCCGCCCGAATATGAAACGGACGACCGTGTCGCTTCCGCTATGTCTGCGGATGCCGACACTGTTGTTGTATACAGGCAGTACGTGTACAACAGTTTCGATCCGTACGGGTGGGCGGTGGCGCCGTACTATGAACCGTATTTCCCAGGCTATCCGTCGTGGGCGAGACGCGGATTCCGGTGGAGACATTCCTACTGGACAGCGGCGTACGGACCCTGGTGGAGGGGGTGGATGCGGAGGGTCCTCGCGCGCGGACGATTGCCCGCCCCCACGTACAGGTATCGTCCGGTCGACTCAGATCCGATCGACCTTCACGGACCGCGGCTGCGCATCAGGTACACCGGATTGCGGGGTGGGGAGCACGCGCCTGCCGGCACGGTCCGGAAGGGCAAGGTAAAGAAGACGACGCGGCGGCGGCGGGCGCCGGTGGCAAGCGCCATCCGGACCGACTCGAAAACGGAAAGATCGGGCAGCACGTCGAGAACCGCTTCGAAACCGCGCGATTCGGGCGGCGGTCAGTCGTCCAAACCGAAAGAAGACGAGAAGAAGCAGGAAAAGCGTGAGGAGAAGCGCGAAGGCCAGCGGCGCAGAGGGGGCATGCGATGAAGCATGTCCGTCCCATAGTCTTCGCGCTGGCGATATGCGCCTGGACGGCAGCGCTCAACGCGCAGGAGGTCGCGCTGGACGGGTTCTCCGGAATCGGCGCGCGCGCGATGGGGATGGGGGGCGCGTATGTCACGGTATCGGATGGCTTCTCCGGTCTGTTCTGGAACCCGGCAGGACTGGCGCGTGCCCGGCAGGGGTCCATCTCCTGGGGGATGTCCCACGACCGCTATCGGAACGAGTCGCAGTTCTTCAGCCAGACGTCGGCGTTTGAATTAAACAGCACGCGTTTCGCCACGGGAGGTATCGTCTACCCCGTACCGGTCTATCGTGGAAGCCTGGTTGTTGCAGGGGGATTCGGGCGCGTCCGGCACTTCGACGGCGGATTGCGGATCGACGCGTACGATGAAGTCGCCGAATTCGCCAAGTCGGGTTTCTCGGAAGACAGGGGTACCTTCGGCGCCTGGACCATGGGCGCTGCTATCGACGTGGCGCCGCGCCTGTCCGCGGGGGTTTCGTTTTACAAGTGGCGGGGAACCAACCGGTTCATGCAGGAACTGACGCTAGACGACGTGCGGCAGGTCCACGTGGATACGGTTCGCATCTACCAGCGCTTCGAATCCGACGACAGCTTCTCCGCACTGGGCGTTCAGGCCGGCATTCGCTACCGGCATCCCTCCGATTTCCGGATTGGCTTCACGGTTTCCGCGGCGACCCCTATCAAGGTTTCGGCTGAGTTGGCTGATGAATTCGAAGATACGTTCGACGATCGGAAGGATTTCTATCCACGCGACAACTACGCGGACAGATATGAGATACGCCAGCCGGTTTCGCTGGGATTCGGTCTGGGATGGTCCTCGAAGGGGTTGACGTTGAGCGGCGACCTGCACTACGGGGATTTACAGGAAGCGACCTACAGCGTCCCGGCCAGAAACATCACGCCGTACGTCGACGATTTCCGCCGGCAATACCGAAGCGCGGTGCGGGTCCATCTCGGCGGTGAATACGCCATTCCCGGGCGGGGTGTGGCCCTGAGAGCCGGATATTATCGCGACCCGGTTCAATACGTGGGAGGCGGATCCGTACCGGAGGTGCGGATCGAGACGGACCGCGACGCGTGGACGCTCGGGATCGGCGCGGAGCTGGATCGGTATTTTGCGCTGGATCTGGCCGCCGTGATCGGCGGGTACACACAGACGGAAGGCAATCGCCGGGACAGGGTGCGAACCCTCCGCGCGCTGGTTTCCATGCGCGTGAATTTCGACGCGGAGGCTGCTTGGTAGCGCGGAACCGTGAATCAAGTTGGTAAGGTACAGAAAAAGCCGCCGGTTGCACACAACCGGCGGCTTTTCTACTATATGCAGCTTGTTCAGGGTCGCTCATAAAGCACCCGGCCTTCGCGCAGGGCTCGCGCCACAACATTGTTCAGAGAGTCGCGCCAATACTCGACCCGTTCTCGGCTGTAGACCAGAATGTCTTTGGGAACGTGAAAGTGGGATAGCGCATTGTAGAGCCTGATACCCTCCTCGTACCTCGAATGTGCATTCGCGAACGGTTCTGATTCAATAACCAGCAGGTCCACGTCGGAATCGTCGTCAGCGGTACCTCGAGCGTGGGAGCCAAACAGGATGACCTGTTCCGGATCGGCTTCGTCGACGATGGTTCTTACCATCTCTTCGAGCAGGGCGTCTGTAACCTGTGTCAACTCTTCACCTCGTCCGATTGGGCTTACGCCACGTTGGCGGCGCGTATATTCGCTCGCGTTCCGGCGATATCGAAACAGGCGTACTGGTTCGCCCGCATGATGCGGGTAGCGACTTCGATCGCCTGTTTTTCCGTCATGTACCCGTCCTCGATCTCCGCTTCCAGCGCCCGGCCGATCTCGTTCCGCGCCTGAATGGAATACGCGAGCGCACCGGTCGGCCACCCGGTGTCGCCCCCGAACGCGAAGAGCTTGTTGGCGGGGACCGCATGCAGGAAACGGCGCAGAAAGTCCCTGGAACTGTACGGATCGATGCTCCATGCCCAGCAGAGATCGACCCAGATATTCCGGTAGTGCTTGGCCAGCGCAACGAGTTCATCGCTATACGGATAGGCGATGTGCATCAGGACGAACCGGGCATCGGGATAACGTGCGAATAGCGCGCACATATTCCCCGCGGCAATCCGGCTCACCGGCATTCGGTCGTTCCCCGCGTAGTATCCCGTGTGGATCTTGAACGGCAGGCCGTGTGCAATCGAAAGTTCCACGCCACGGGCCCAACACCAGTCTCCCAGGCAGAGCCGCGTCTGTTCCGGGGTCTCTTCGTCCTGCCCCTTCAGAAACCGTTCGAGTGCGCCGGCAGCTTCCGCGTCTTCCCGCTCCGTCCAATTCAGGGTACGGTTGTACGCGTGTTGCGCCTTCACCGCAATCGCGCAACCGGCGTATTTCGAGAAGATGCCCTCCATCGCCCGCCTGAGGGAGTCGAGCCCCGTCACTTCGACATTCGTCTCAGCGTGAATCTGCTCCGTATCAATCTGCCCGTTGCAGAATCCCGCCCAGGATAGATCATAGAGGAAAAAATCGGGCCCGGACGGATCGGGAAGGCAAGCCCACTGGAAGTCGTCCGTCTGAACGTGGTCCAGGTTGGCCGCGTCGCGAAGCAGGCGAAGCCGTTCGCCGGGCAGCCGCAGGGCGTGAATCGTTTCCTGAGCGGACGCAATCGCGTCCGCGGTCAGTTCATCGATGCCGTACACATGCCTGGCGATCAGCCGAACCGCTTCGCCGTATCCGGTAAACTGCGTCGCTTCCCAGGCGTCGCGGATGCCCTCGAATCGCCCGGCGACGTCCGTGTCCGACCCGTCCATCAGCCGCTTCATGGCGGCCGGAGAAGCGCCGGCGGTGTGCAGGTCGGCCGGAACGTAGTTGCCGAACAGGTCCTGCAGAACGTCCGGGCCGTCGTTCACCCATTCCGGCTCTTTCCGCAGGTGCTCGTGCGTATCGACAAGTGCGGTATTCTCGATATGTTGGCTCAGGTCTGTTTTCATTCAATCGTCCCCCCGCGCCACTACATCCCGGTCCAGGGTGGAAAGAGGTCGTGTTGGATGTCCAGGAGACTCAGGATCCGTCCGGCGATAAAATCCGCCAGGTCGTCAAAGGATTCGGGTTTCTGGTAGAACGCCGGCATGGCCGGCAGGATGGCCGCCCCCGCCTCCGCGGCGGCGGTCATGTTGCGGAGGTGGATCAGGCTCATCGGCGTTTCACGCGGAACCAGGACCAGCGGCCGCCGCTCCTTGAGCGTAACGTCCGCCGCCCGTTCGATCAGGTTTCCGGAAGCGCCGTGGGCGATATTCGCCAGGTATTTCATCGAACAGGGGACCACGACCATGCCGCGCAGGCCCACCGACCCGCTCGCGACAGGCGCCGCCATATTTCCGATCTGGTGGATGATCACGCGCCCGTTCGAAACACCGGCTCCAAATCGATCGGCAAGGAAGTCCCCAAACTCGGACTGTTTT
>CAZKDZ010000012.1:0-13446 GCA_964551635.1 uncultured bacterium
GCCCACTGTTGGCGAGAAAGAGGTCCGGGTCGCCGTCGCCGTCGTAGTCGGCCCAGGCGGGCTGCAAGCTGCTGCCGTCGTCCGCCAGACCGACCTCCCTGGCGGCTTCCACAAATTCCGGTCCCTCATTCCGATAGAAGCGATTCTCGCCGAAGTTGGCCACGTACAGGTCCGGGTCGCCGTCACGGTCTACATCTGCCCAGGCCGCCCCGTACCCGTCTCCGTCGTCGTCCACACCGGCTTCAGCAGCGACATCGGTGAAGTGGCTGCCGTCGTTTCGGTACAGCCGGTTCGGCTGTCCGTAGTTGGTGACGTAGAGGTCCAGGTCACCATCGCCGTCGTAGTCTGCCCAGGCAGCTGCGCTCCCGTCGTCGTCGTCCGCGCCGGCTACGCCGGCTGAAGTGGAAAGCTCGGTAAACCGCCCACCCTCGTTCCGGTAAAGCAGATTGGTTTGCAGGCTGCGAACCAGATAGAGGTCGGGGTCGCCATCGCTGTCGTAGTCCGCCCACGCGGCGCCGAACCCCTTCCCGAGGTCCGCCATGCCCAGGTCGTCCGCCGCATCGACGAAACCGCCCGGTTTGGAGGCCCTACCCACGCCGTGGACGCGGATGGCTGTCTCAGGATCGTCGGGATCGTTGCTGAAGAGTGTGAGTATCGCGCGCTGGGGTCCCTCCCGTGCGGGTCGGAAGACGATGCCCACGGTCCGTCTCTGACTGGACGGTATGTGCAGGGTGTCGCCGAGACTAATGGAGAACTGCTCGGTGTCGGACAGCTCGTAACGGTAAACGGTCAGTACACCGGCGCCCAGATTCGCTACGCGTAACACGAATTCCCGATCGTGACCGATGAACGTCCGATCGAATTCGATGCTTTCGGGAAACACGCCGATGTCGGGCGCCGCGCCGGTCCCCGAGAGTGAGATGGTAAGGGTCGGATGCCAGGGATCATTGGTATTGAACGAAAGCCGTCCTTCAACAACGCCTTCTGACCGGGGGCTGAACCCCACCCGGATATCAGATTTTTCGTATGGATCGATTTCGACCGGGAAATCGTCGAGTAGGACGAACGCGGCGTGGTCGGTCGTGGCGTCGGCCAGAGTAAGTGTCCTCGCGCCTACGTTCTCAAGGGTAATCGTGCCCGTTGTCTGATCGCCTACAACGACCGACCTGAAGTCGATGCGAGTGGTTTCTGTGCGGAGGACGGGCGACCGGTACATGGGGTCAATCAGTTTGCGGATGAGGCCGTTGCCCGTGTCTGCGATTATCAGATCGCCGTGCGGGTCCAGAACTACTCGGGAGGGCTCTCGGAGTTCGGCGAGCTGTGCAGGGCCTCCGTCACCGGCGTTCCCGGGGGTGCCAGTGCCCACGAGGGTGACAATGATTCCCGTATTGGGTTCCACGGCCCGGACGCGGTTGTTGCCGGTATCCGATATATACAGGGTTCCGTCGTCGCCGATGGCCACGCCACCGGGCAGGTTAAGCCGGGCGGAGGTGGCAGGACCGCCGTCGCCCGAGAATCCCCCGCCGCCGCCGAAAACGGGACCGAGGCCGGCCACGGTGGTGATGATGCCCGTTTCCGCGTCTACGCGACGGATGCGATAGTTGTTGAAGTCCGCGATAAAGACGTTGCCTTGCCCGTCCACGGCAACGTCTTCCACAGTCATACCTGCCGCTGCCGCGAGTCCATCATCGCCGCCGAAAGAGAAATCCCCGCTGCCCGCAAGCGTCGTGATTACGCCGGTGGCGGCGTCTATTCTGCGCACGCGGTTGTTTCCGCGTCCCTGTCCGTCCACCCCGTCCGCGATATATAGCCCACCACGGGGCCCCACTGCCAGGGCGACGATTTCACCGAGTACCGCAGAGAGAGCCGGATCGCCGTCACCGTCGAAACCGAACTCTCCACTACCGGCGATGGTGGTGATGATCCCCGTGGCGGCGTCAATCCTCCGGACTCGCCTGTTACCCGTATCGCCGATGTATACGATGCCGGCGTCGTCGACCGTAATGCCCTGGGGCCTGTCCAGTTGCGCTTCGGTGGCGGGTCCGCCGTCGCCCGAGAATCCGGCTTCGCCGGTACCGGCTATGGTCGTGACCTGTCCGGTGACTGCATCCACCCTGCGGATACGATTTGTGCCCGTATCGGCGATGTAGAGGTGGCCGTCGGCGTCGGTGGCTGCGCCCAGAGGTACGCTCAGGGCAAGTTCCGTCGCGGGGATATTCTCGCCTTCCCTTTCGCCACCGCCTGCAATCGAAATCAGCGAACCGCGATTCTGGGCGAATGACGCGTCGGCAAGCGTGAGAAGGACGCAAAGGATGAACGGAATTCTATAGTTTTTTTTATTTGAGCGCATTGACAGGATTCGGGCGACAACCCGTTAGGTTTCGCCCGTATAGCCGCCCGGTTCAACGCCCCTCGAAGAGGTCCCGTCCCCTTACGAGCGCTTCGATCTTTCGGTCGGCAACGCTGCGTTGGAGCATCCAGAATCCGCAATCGGGATGGATGCAGGCGATTCGATCCGGCCCGAGATGGTGGGCCGCGGCTTCGATGTCGGATGCGATTTCGTCAGGGGTCTCAACCACGTTGGTTTTGATGTCGATCACACCGATCCCTATCCGTACAGACTCGGAAACGTCCTTCAGGTATTTCGCGTGTTCGATTCCCCATCGTTTGAATTCAAGGACGAGATGGTCCGCCCTCAACGCGGCTAGATACGGGATCAGGTTCTGCCACGTGCCTCGCTGAACGGTCTGGCCGCCGTAGTTCCCGAAGCAGACGTGTACCGCGCTTTCGCCCTGAACCGCGTCGAGTACGATATTTGCCGCTCGCGCAGCCCACGCAGCTTCATCCGGGTGACCGGGAATATTGGCTTCGTCGATCTGGATTACGTCCGCGTCGATGTCGGCAACCTGTCTGGCGAGGAGTTCTCCCAGTGCCAGGGCCGAGGCTGCCGGATCTCCATAATGGCGATCCATCAGGACCTTGCAGAGCATGTGCGGTCCGGTGAGGGTGAATTTGAGCCTGGACCGCGTCAGAGGCCGGACCATCCGGAAGTCCCCGGGCAGATTGAGTGTGCCTTCGTCAAGCTCGCGTTCGATCATGCCCGCGGGATCCGCGCGATAGGACAGGCCGGCATCAGCACGAAAGGCATTCAGGTTCTCACGCCCGAACCGTGTTGAGATACCGCCCATTCTCTGCGCGAAATATTCAATCATGCCGTTGGTCTCAGGATGATTGACGTCGAAACGGTAGAGTTCGCCGTCTGTGACAACGTCTATTCCCGCGTCTTCCTGGGTTTTGAACACGACCCGTATGGCGTCGATCAATGTCTGTCGGGAGGAATAAGCTCGCAGCCAGTCCGGCACGGGATAACTGCCAACGAGGGTGGTGAGAATACGGTGGGGCATGGGCGACGTCTTCTTCGGTAATCCCGGCTCCCCGCGGATTGATTCACTGATCCCCAGTCTTCCGGGGCCTGAACTCCTTGCGGATTGCCTCCAGCCGGTTGCGGTTTTCCGGAGCGGGACTTCGCAGGGCTTCCATCAGAAACGTGACCAGGATGCTCAGGAGCAGGCTCAGACCGGCGGCGGTGGCAACCAGAAGCGTGCGCCGCGGACGAATCCGGAAATCGGGTGGCACGGCCGGATCCAGAACGACGACCAGGGACGTTTCCTTTTTCTCTTCAAAGCTGCTTTTTTCGTATTCCTGAAGTACGAACTGATAGATCAGGGTTCGGATTTCCATCTCGCGCATCAGCCGCATGGCCTGCAGTCCCAGGTCGGGGATCCTGTCCATAGGGAGCATGATGTCGGGCATATCGCGAACGGCGCTCCCGCCGCTGTCGGGGTCCGATCCTTCGAGGATGCCGTCCAGCGCCTCTCTCGCGCCCTTGATTTCGATATCGAGCTGCCGGACCCTGCTGTTGTCGGGATTCATCTGAAGGGCGGCGATTTCGCGGCGGATGACCATCTCACCGAGGGTCGAAGTGATGAGAGAGGAGTAAGCATCGATCTGCGCCTTGGTCTGGCTTTCTATGTCGATGGCCGAATGTTCCTTCTGGAACGCGTTGTAGGCCAATTCAGCATCGATCATTCCGCGTTCGGCTTGCGACAGGCGTTTTTCCAGGTAGCTGCGGAGGTCGCGCGCCTGGAGCTCACGCCGGTGCTTCAACGCAAGATCGAGCTCTTCGATGAAGGCATTGGTAATCTCGGCGGCCGTTTCCGGTGACTCCGCTTCGTAGGATACGGTCAGGAACTGTTCGCGGGAGAGTTCCACTTCCAGCCGGTCGTCGACCATCTGCAGGAGTTCCTCGCGGGTTTCGGCGTCGTACGTTTCCTGAAGATTGAAGCGGCTGATGATGGCTTCGGCCACGCGCTGGCTCTTGAGGATGGGCACGAACTCGGTAGCCGAAACGACGCTTTCCCCGATGCCCAGCATACCCACCGGCAGTTTTTCGAGAATGGCGGAGATCCCCAGCGATCCCTGGCCTTCGCTGGGCGGAAAGAGGACGGCGCTTGCGCGGTAGACCGGGGTGAGCATCAGACTGACTCCCGCGGTCACGACGGATACGGTGATGCAGGTGACGATTATCATTCGCCGCCAGCGCACAAGGACAGCCAGATGGTCGAGGAAGTTTTTTTCAGTTTCCATCAGCGACTGATGCTCCGTACCGCAATGACCAGAGCGGCAACCTGCGAGAGCACAACGAGCGTCTCGCGGAAGAGCCGCCAGCCGTGCACGGGTTTCCTGCCCATAACGAAAATCGTGTCTCCCGGATTGACCTGGTGAACCCTCGAGGCTTTCGTCCAGTTACCGGTACTGCCCTGAATCACGTAGATTTCGCCCCGTTCGGCCTGCTCGTTCAATCCGCCCGCCCTGCTGATGTAGTCCTGAACGCCGAGATCGGGTTCGTAGGGAATCGCGCCGGGCGTGATGACGTATCCGTTGACCGCAACCGAGGGTACGAGCCTGGGAATTCTGACGATATCCCCGTCTCTGAGCAGGATGTTCTGTGAGTCGTCCTTGTTCTCGAAAAGAGCGACGAAATCGACCGGCAGGCGCCCCGACATCTGCTGTTTCTGCATGGCCATATAGGTCCGCTGGGCGTCGGTCAGGCTGATGGGGCCAACGCTTTGCAGCTGCTTCGGACCCGCCACCCCTCTCGGAAACTCGACGCGGCGCACCACGATGGACTGGGCGAGAGAGGCTCTGGACGTGAATCCGCCCGCCTTCCCGATCAGGTCCGTAAGCGTCATCCCCGCGCCGATGAAATAGGTACCGGGAAAGTACACTTCGCCTTCCACGTTGACCCGCCGCTCCTTCACGGCCACGTGGAGCTTGTCTCCCGCGCGAAGCGGCATGTCCGCATCCGCGTCGCCGGCCAGCGCCTGCGATATCCGGATGGTGTGCCGCTCTTCGCTTCCTTCGGCGAAGAGAGAACGGAGCAGTCCGGCGCTGGCAGTAGCGGCATCTCCATGTAATCCACCGGCCAGAGCAATCAGGTTGGAAACACGATCGCCGGGAACGAATTCGTAGCTGCCGGGTTTATAGACCGCGCCTGAGATACGCACGGAGTCCGTGAGCGCCGGCACAAAGACCTGGTCTCCATCCAGCAGGAAGGGATTGTGGGTGATATCGCCCGAAAGCCGCCACAGGGCGAGGTCCGCCCTGCGTTCCGTATCTATTGGCCTGCCTGTTTCGGACAGCCGCTGAATCTGAATGTTCCGGTGGGAAGCTCTGCCGTCCGGTGGCCGCAGCAACCCGCCCGCCAGGCTGATGAGTTCGGAAACCTGCTCGGTTCCCTCCACCATGTAGGTGCCGGGATGGACCACCTGCCCAACGACATTGACGGGAAAACTGCGCAGCCGGGCGAGAGAGATCTGGATGTCGAGATTTCGCAGGTTGTCGCTGACGGCGTCCTGAATCCGCTTCCGGCACTCTCCAAGGTTGAGTCCTGCCACTTGGATCGCGCTTACGTACGGGATGACCAGTTTGCCTTCCGCATTGACAAGAACGGGGAGCGTCACCGGTTCTTCGCCGGCTTCGATGTGGATGCTGAACGTATCGCCGGGACCGACAATGTAGCGCTCGGAACGGATAATGGCGTCGTACGCGATTTTGCCGATCCACTTGACGTCCAGACCCTGTATTTCGTCCGGCTGCAGCGTTGCGCCGATCGATTTGCGATCCGACCTCCTCCGGCCGAGTTCCCGCCCGGGTCCGGATTGCGCGAACAGCATGATAGGTTCAGAGACGAGACCCAGGGAAAGCACGATTGCAATCACACGAAGGACAGGAGTCGGCTTACGGTAGGACAAAAACCCGGTCATTCCGTGGTTACCCCGTCATGATCGACACGCAGAACGGCGGTATCGACGTGCATGTTCCGTCGCGCCCACGCGTCTTTCATGGCATCCGCGATATTCGCGGCGTCATCGATCGCAAAGGCCAGCAACGTCGGCCCGGCGCCGCTGAGACAGGCGCCCATGGCCCCCGCTTCTTCCGCGGCTTCGAGTACGTCATCGATTCCGGGCACGAGCGATGCCCGGTAGGGCTGATGGAGACGGTCGCGCATCGCGGATTTCAAAGCGCAGAGTTTTCCGCTTATCAGCGCCGCCGTCACCAGGCACGCGCGTCCCACGTTGAACACGGCGTCCGTGTGCGGCACCTGTTCCGGAAGGGCCGCTCTCGCGGCTTCTGTCTGGAGTTCGAAGCGGGGAACCGCGACCACGGCGCGGAGTTCCCCCGGCGGCAGGGCCCGGATCGTCTCGACGAGACCGTTTTCGCAGGAGCAGATGACGAGGCCGCCCAGGAGGCATGGCGCGACGTTATCGGGATGGCCTTCCAGCTCCGTGGCGAGGTTGAGAAGGGCGGGACCGGAAAAGGGTTCGTCCATGAGCAGGTTGGCCGCATACACGCCGGTCACGATAGCGGTGGAACTGCTGCCCAACCCTCGGGAGAGCGGGATGCCGTTGTGCATCTCCACTTCCAGCCCGGGCAGGGAACGGCCGGCGAGCCGGGCGGCCGCCTCGGCCGACCGGAAGAAGAGGTTGGATTCGTTCAGCGGGAGTTTCCCGGCGCCTTTCCCGGTTATAGACATCCTCCGGTGCAGGTCATTGGATACGGTTCGAATGACAACCCGGTTGTAGAGGGACAGGGCGAGGCCGAGCGCGTCGAATCCGGGACCCAGGTTCGAGGTGGAGCCGGGCGCTCTCAGGCGGATTTCCATTCCATCTCTCCGACCAGTTCCGTGCAGACGAGATCCGCAAGCAGGAGTCCGCGGCGAGTGAGCCGGACACGCCCGTCACCACGTTCAAGGAGGTGATCGGGAATGAATGAGGTCCATTTGCGGCCCGCCCCCAACAACCCTTCTGGAATGCCGTCGGCGCGGCGGAGGCCGAGCATCACCTGTTCCACGCGTCTCTCACGCGAGGAGATTACCTCTTCCCCTTCAATGGCGACGCCCGAGGACTCCACACTACATATATACGCCATGAGCGGGCGGATGTTCCAGGCCCGGCGGTCATTGAAGAAGGAATGGGCGGAAAGCCCGACGCCAAGGTACGCGTGTCTTTCCCAGCAGGCGATATTGTGCCGGCAGGCAAAGCCGGGTTGCGCAAAGTTCGAGACTTCGTACTGGACGTAACCGGCCTCGCTCAGCTTTACCTGCGCGACCTCGTACATTTCCGCTTGTGTGTCTTCGGGAGGCAGCGGCAGGCGGTCTTTCTTCAATCTGCGTCCGAATGCGGTGCCCGGCTCGACGGTCAGTCCGTAAACGGAGACGTGCTCGGGAAGAAGGTCAATGGCCCTCTCCAGGGTTTCCCGCCACACGGATACGGTCTGCCGGGGCGCGGAGAACATCAGGTCGATATTGAGATTGCTGAAGCCGGCCCGGCGCGCGGCGTCCACGGCGGCACTGGCCTCGGCGGGCGTGTGCCGCCTGCCCAGGGCCCGGAGCGTGGCGCTGTCCACGGCCTGTACGCCCAGGCTGAGGCGGTTGATGCCGATGGCCGCCATATGCGCGAAGCGCGAACGGTCCTCGGGATTGGCTTCGGCGGAAATCTCCGCATCGGGCGTGATTCGCGACATCGATCGAGCGGCGTCTAGGATTCGACGCAGCGAGTCCGGCGGAACCTCCGACGGCGTTCCTCCGCCGAAATAGACCGTGTCGAACGTCGTGCGGCCGCCCATCCCCGGCAGCCGGGTTCGGAACTCGCGGATCACCGCCGTCGTGTACCGTTCCGCCAGGTGCGTCTTGCCCACTTCGAACGCGAAGTCGCAGTAGGGACATCTGGATTTGCAGAAAGGGACGTGGACGTATAGGCTGGACATAAGCAACAGAAGAGTACAGGACTTCAGGATGTCATCACTTGACCACCCGTCCGATACGGCTCCAACGTGCGCGGCCGAATCCATGGATCAGGTTATGGACGACCATTTTGGGAATTGAAAGGATGTTTTCGAAGGCCGGCGCCCCCGGGTCCGGCGCCCACGACCAGTAGATGATATTCGCCTGCGCCCGGATGCGCCTCTTGTCCAGGAAGCTCCAGTAGCGGCTGTCCTCACTGTTGTCGCGGTTGTCTCCCATGACGAAATAGTGGCCATCGGGAACTCTCGAGAGGCGCATGTTGTCGCGGATCCCCCCGGGAGACGAAGCGGGCAGGATGACCGGGTCCGTGTATTTGGAAAGCGGCGGGTCGACAGTGCGCTTTCCATCGACGTAGAGGATCTTGTCGCGGATTTCAACCTCCTGACCGGGCCCCGCCACCACGCGCTTGATAAAGTCCCGGTCCGGGTTTTTCGGATACTCGAAAATGACGATATCCCCGGGTTCCGGACTCCTGAAACCGGGAAGCCGCACGTCCGTAAAGGGAATCCTTGCGCCGAAAATGACCTTGTTCGCCAGCAGAAAGTCGCCTGCCAGCAGTGTATTCTCCATTGAGCCCGTGGGAATGCTGAACGCCTGGACGACAAAGGTTCGCAGGAAAAGCGCCAGGGCGACGGCGACCAGTATGGCTTCGAGGTATTCTCTGGCCACTGACTTTTTTCCTCTGCGGGATCGTCCCTTCCGGGCAGGGCCCTTCTTGCCGGCCCTCGTACGACGTGCGGATTTTGCCATCTGTCTGGTATAGCGGCTCGGTGGCCGCGGGTATCCTCTAAACTTCCATACGCAGGACGGCGAGGAACGCCTCCTGTGGAATCTCGATATTCCCCACCTGTTTCATTCTTCGTTTCCCTTCCCTCTGCCTTTCCAGAAGCTTCCGCTTTCTGGTCACGTCTCCACCGTAACACTTCGCGGTGACGTTCTTGCGGAAGGGACGGACGGACGTTCTGGAGATGATTTTCCTGCCGATGGCGGCCTGGATGACAACCTCGAACATCTGTCGCGGAATGAGTTCCTTGAGCCTGGAACAGATCGCCCGACCCCATTCGTAGGCTTTGTCGCGATGGACGACGGCGGACAGCGCGTCTACCGGGTCGTCGTTGATGAGCAGGTCCAGTTTGACCAGGTCGGCGGCCTGGTGTTCCTTGTATTCGTAGTCGAACGAGGCGTATCCTCGACTGACGGATTTCAGGCGGTCGTAGAAATCCAGTACGATTTCGGAAAGGGGGAGTTCGTATCGCAGCAGCGCACGCGCGGGATCCACGAACTCGGTGGTAATATAGATTCCCCTGCGGTCCTGGGCAACCTGCATGGCCGCGCCGATGTATTCAGCCGGAACCAGAATCTGCGCGTTGAGTACCGGTTCCGCGATTTCCTCGATCTGAACGGCCGGCGGCATCTCGGCGGGATTGTGCACGACTTCGACGTCCCCGTTGGTGAGCAGGACTTCATACTCCACGTTGGGTACCGTGGTGATGATGTCCATGTCGAATTCCCGGGCGAGACGCTCCTGTACGATCTCCATGTGAAGCAGTCCCAGGAAGCCGCATCGGAAGCCGAACCCCAGGGCCGTGGACGTTTCCGGCTCGAAACGGAGAGACGCATCGTTCAGTCGCAATTTCTCGAGGGCGGTTCGGAGGTCGGTGTAGTCCTCCGCGTCGACCGGATAGACACCCGAAAAGACCATGGGCTTCACTTCCTGGTACCCGGGCAACGGCTCCCTGGCGGGACGGTCGCACCCGGTAACGGTGTCACCCATATGAAGCTCTTCCAGGTCCTTCACGCCGGCGATGAGATAACCGACTTCCCCGGCCTGCAGCGTGCCCGTTTTGACGCGCTTGAGTTGCAGCACGCCGATTTCCTCGGCCTCGAACTGGCGCCCGGTGGAAAAGAACCGGATGGGCATGCCGGTCTGCAGGCTGCCCTGGAATACGCGGACCGAGGCGACCGCCCCGCGGTACCGGTCGAAGATCGAGTCGAAAATCAGGGCCTGGAGCGCGGCGTCGGGGTCGCCCTTCGGCGGTGGAATCCGTTCGATGATCGCGTGAAGCACACCCTCCACACCCGCGCCCTCCTTGGCGCTTATCTTGTGGATTTCGGACTCTTCGACACCGAGCAGGTCGTGGATCTGCAGGACCACACGGTCCACGTCCACGTTGGGCAGATCGATCTTGTTGATTACGGGGATGATCTCAAGGTCGTGCTCAAGCGCGAGCAGCACGTTGCTGATCGTCTGCGCCTCCACGCCCTGCGCCGCGTCCACCAAAAGGAGCGCGCCTTCGCAGGCGGCCAGGCTTCGGGAAACCTCGTAGGAAAAGTCGACGTGCCCCGGCGTGTCGATGAGGTTGAGGATAAATCGACGGCCGTCGGCACGCAGGTACTCCATCCGGACGGCGTGCGACTTGATGGTGATGCCGCGTTCCCTCTCCAGGTCCATATCGTCCAGGACCTGGTCCACCATCTCTTTCTGAGAGAGGGTCGAGGTGGTTTCCAGGAGGCGGTCCGCCAGGGTGGATTTGCCGTGGTCTATATGGGCGATGATGCAGAAGTTTCTGATATTCCGGGTATTCATCCGCAGGACACGCTCTGACTTCTGTTCTATCCGGGAAAAGATGGCCGCACGCCGGCGTGTTTCCGGGACAGGACAATATTTACAACTTCAAAAAATTCAACCGTCTACACACACCTCTTATAGAAGGTTAGAATATACTCTGTTAGGGGATCGAAGTCAACCGCGGAAGGGAGAATGCCACGGTCCCGACGGCCCGGTCGACAGCATTTCGACGATGAGCCGGAAGATCCCTCCGGGACGATGGAGAATTGAGGCAGGTGGCGAGGGCCCGGCTTTCTGGCGCAAAGGGGTTGACACCCCGGGAAACCGGTCGGTATATTGAAAGGAACCGGCAACGGCTTAGAAGCTGTTTTAAGACTACCGGCGCTTTTGCAGCCGTGCGAAAACCGCAGGGAATTTTGAGACAGCTTCTTACGGAAGGAAACAGCACCTATGCAAAGGCTCAGGATAGCGGTGATCGGTGTGGGCGCGGATCCGGGTTCCAGGGCGCGTCAGTACCTCAGTACAATCGACCGCTTGACGGATCACTATGAACTGGTCGCGATCTGCGACCGGGACGAACGCGCTCTGGTCGAAGCGTCAGCGGGCGCATCTACGGCCTGCTTTCAGGATATCAGGTCTCTCTTCGCTTCGGCCGCACCGGAAGTGGTACTGAGCATGACGCCCAAGGACTCGCACGGCGTGATCGCTGCAACGGCCGCGCGTCACGGCGCGCATGTCATCACCGAGATTCCCGTTGGGCTCACACGGCGCTACGCGAGAGCGGTTGCGCAAACGTGCGAAGAACACGGCGTGCTGTGGGAGGTGGCGGAGCAGGTGTGGCTGTGGCCGCGGGAGCGGCTGAAGAGAAAAATCATCGAGGCCGGCCTGCTGGGTGAGTTGACGCATTCGCGCCTGTGGTACCTGACCGGTCAATATCACGGATTCAACGGCGTCCGCACGTTGCTTGGCAGAGAGGCGAAGCGGGTGCTGGGTTATTGCGGAGAAGCGCCGGCGCTGCCGTACGAGGCCTACGGCGGGGAGCGGGAGACCACGGTGATGTGGGACCACGCGGTGGTCGAGTTCGAGGGCGGTATCGTCTGCCTGTTTGAAAAGCCGCCGCGCGTCTTCCCTTCTCCGGCGCAGGGATTTGCAACCGGTTGGCACATTGAAGGGACCCGTGGATACCTGGACCAGAGCCAACTCGTGCTGTACGGCGAGAAGACTTCGCAGGCCTACAACCTGCGGGAACGATTCGCGGGAGTTGAGGGGCACGAGTCGCTGGACGTCGCGCACGTGGATACGGATCCGCCGGTCACGTGGGAGAATCCGTACCGGAAGTGGCGAATCGGGTCGGCCGACGACGTTGCCAAGGCGAGCATCCTCGTCAGCTTTCACAATGCGATAACCGGCGGGGGCCGGCCGCAGTACGGGCACGAGAACGCGCTGAAAGACTGGGAAATCTGCCTTGCCGTGCGGGAAAGCGCCAGGCGGGGAAATACGTGGGTGGACCTGCCCCTGGGCGAGCCCACGGCCCTCGAAAGGAAAATCGAGGCGGAGTTCGTGCGGCGTTACGGCCACGACCCCGCTGAAGAGCCCGAAAAGCTGCTCGACGCGAACTTCACCCGGTCGGCAACCCTGTGGCCCTTCGCGCACTGGCTGTGAGAGAGGAGCTATCCGTGAAGATCGATTCTGCCGAGATCAGATACGTCGAACTGCCGCTGATTTCGCCGTGGCGGACCGCATACGGCGAGGATGCGTCGATACATTCCGTGATGGTCAGACTGTGCGGCGGCGGGGCCGAGGCGTGGGGCGAGGCGGCGCCGTTCTACGCCCCGACCTATTCGCCCGAATCGGCGCGATCCGTCTATGAGACCGCCCGGGAGTTTTTCCTGCCGCGAGTTGTGGGCCATACGCTGGATTCCGCCGAGGACGTGGTGGAGCGGCTATCGATCTTCAAGGGGAATCCGTTCTCCAAAGCCGCGGTGGAAACGGCCTGGTGGGCGCTCGACAGTACGTTAAAGGGCGTCCCCCTCTGGCGCGCGCTGGGGGCGGACGATCCGGTGGTGCGCTGCGGCGCCGATTTCGGGGTCCAGGACACGATCGACGAGCTTCTCTCGCTGATACAGGGCGCCGTGGACGCGGGTTTTCCGCGGATCAAGCTGAAGGTGAAGCACGGATGGGATATTGAGATGCTGGGCGCCGTGCGGTCGGCCTTTCCCGCTCCCGTGATTCACGTGGACTGCAACTCCGGCTACGACCTGGAGGCGGATATCGATACGCTGGTGGGGTTCGACCGCTTCAACCTGGCGATGATCGAACAACCCCTGGACCATACCGATCTCATCGACCACGCCGAGTTGCAGCGTCGGATCGAGACGCCCGTGTGCCTGGACGAATCGGTCACGCGTCCGCGCGACTTCGAGATGGCGCTGAAAATCGACGCATGCCGCGTGATCAACGTCAAGCCGGGACGCGTGGGCGGGCTGAACAACGCGGTGCGGATTCACGATAT
>CAZKDZ010000013.1:0-9014 GCA_964551635.1 uncultured bacterium
GGACCTCCACAACCAGAGACCCCTTGCTGCCGTTGTCTCCTACATCGATTCTTGACCTCATCTCTTGCTCTCCTCTCCGCCCATTTTACGACATTAAACTCGGAGGGGGAGTTGTCTCACTCTATATTGGCACGTAGGGTATCGATTTCCAAGGCCGCCCTTGCGGCTTTCTGTCAAGAGCACCGCATCAACCGTTTAGCCATCTTTGGCTCGGTGCTACGAGAGGTTTTCGGATCCGATAGCGACAAAGACGTGCCAATTGAGTTCGAACCAGATCGCATTCCTGGACTGCTAGGCATCGCTGGCATGGAACGGGAGTTATCTTAACTATTCACAGGACGCAAAGTGGATCTGCGAACACACGATGATCTAAGCTCCTATTTCCGACAGGACGTTCCTACCGCAACAGAAGTGCAATATGATCAAGCATGACGAAGTTCACATACGCCGCATCATTGAAGCGGCGCGTGTGGCTGTGTCTTTTGTGCGTAACGGAGTGCTGCCGCGAGCGACGTCGGTGCTGTTTGGAGTAATGTTGTACGGCGTTTTGATTTGACAGCGAGTGAGTTCGATGAGAAAGGAGAAAACCAAATGACCAGGCTACTACAGCAAGCCTTTGAGAGAGCTTCCGAACTCCCGGAAACGGAACAGGACAGGTTCGCCCGCTTCGTTCTGGCTGAACTGGAATCCGAGCGGCAATGGACTGAACTGTTTGCCCGGCCAGAGTCGGAGAATCTGTTGGAGCGCCTGACCGATGAGTCCTTGTCGGAACACCACGCAGGGCGGAGTCAGCCTCTCTCCTTGAACGAGATGTAGGTTCGCGTTAGAAACGCCGGTAAGACCGCAGGTTGGCTTATTCCCGCTCATTTGTGGATGCTGCCCACGTATCTGAATTCGGGACAGAGTACAAATTGCTCAGAAAAACGACCTCCCAACTATCCTGTTGCCGGAGAGTTCTCACCCGGAGTGTGTCATTAGTCGGTAAACTTTGAGTGTCAAGGTATGCCCGACGTAGATGTCATACGGCCAAATGTCTGGCAGATCGACCCTGGGAGCGATGATCCCAGGGTCATTACGGCACATCCATACGGGAGCCGAGAAATGTTCAAGGTACACGAGCAGATCGTTCTAATCACCGACGTTCTGGGCGATCGGGGAGAGGAAATGAAGCCTGGAGACGTCGGCACCGTCATCCACGTGCATCCCGCTAACGCAGCCGCTGTTGTGGAGTTCATGTCCCTGGATGGCGACACCGTGGCAATCGCGACCGTGCTGCCGTCTCAAGCACGTCCCGTAACGGGCTCGGACATCACCCACGCGAGGTCGGTTCCGGAAGTCGTCTGATCTCCCCGTCTTGTCCGCCGGTAAGCCGATAGAAAACTGAGAATTGGTCGCCAGGTATCAACGCTGACTCTGGTCGATCGTAAAAAGAGTATCCTGCACGAGGCCGGACGCGGTTTGACCATTCAGGACCTTGAGCGCCTTTGTCCCGACGTCTATCGCCGGACCCTACAGCGAAATATTCGAACCCTGATCGAATAGGTGATCGTTTAAGAAGAAGCAACGAGTCCGACCGACCGCAACAAACGATACGTGCTCAATGATGAATAGCTTGAATCCGAGTTATGACAAGCTGTGACACGGAGCTGTGACAAACCGTCACGGGATCGCGGGGCCGCTGACGCGCCGAGGCGCAATTTTGGTCTCATAGGGGACGTAAATCCGACCATGACCGAACTCAACATAACTGAAGCTGGCACGGTCCAGTTTCCCATGGTCCGCCACGCGGCCGAGGTCGGCTGGACACCCATTCCGCCCGGGGACGCCCGGCGCCGGCGCGGCGGCGAGACAGGGACATTGTTGCGAGACGAACTAGAGGACGCACTCGGGCGTTTCAATCCCTGGATGTCAGGCGAAGCCATCCGCTCCGTGGTCGAGCGCCTCGAAGCAATCCCTGCGACGATAGAGGGCAACCGGGAGATGCTTTCCTGGCTGCGCGGCGAGCGTCAGTTGTACGACGAAGAAGAGAGCCGTTATCGGCGCGTTCAGATCGTCGATTTCGAGCAGTCCAATGAGAACGTCCTTCATGTCACGTGGGAATGGAGACTTAAACCACCCGCGCGTAAAGCCAATCGTGCAGACGTGATGTTCGTCGTCAACGGTGTACCAGTTGCCATCGTGGAACACAAGAATCCGACAGATCGGAATGCGATCGATCGTGGAATCGGCCAACTCAAGCGCTACGAGCTTGAGACACCCGAGCTGATCGGCGCCGCACAGCTTTTCAATGTCACACATCTCCTCGATTACTGGTACGGCGTGACGTGGAACGCCAATCGGCGTTTCATGGCGCGCTGGAAGGAACGTCGGGAGGAGAGTTACCGATTTGCGGTGCAGTCATTCTTTGAGCCAATGGACTTCCTCCGTACGCTACGGGATTGGATCCTTTTTTACGTTGAAGACGGTGAAACACGCAAATCGGTGCTGCGCCAGCATCAAAGGCGTGCGATCGATCGTATCGTTGAACGTTGTTCGGAATCGGGAAAGCACCGCGGGCTCATCTGGCATACCCAGGGTTCGGGCAAGACCTTTACCCTGCTCACCGCTGCACGATTGATCCTGGAACGCAAGGATCGATTTCACACATCGACCGTGGTCGTGGTTGTGGACCGCACGGAAATCGAAGGACAGCTCAAGGGCTGGGTTGCAAGACTTCTAGGCGAGATGCAGCAGCAGGACATTGCCGTCTGGCAGGCGAATTCCAAGAAGGAAATACAGGAATTGCTGGAAGCCGACAAACGAGGCCTGATAATCTCGATGATCCACAAATTCGAGGGGATCGACAAAGACGCGAACACACGCGACAACATCTACGTATTCATCGACGAAGCCCATCGTTCTGTAGCCAAAGATTTGGGCACTTACATGATGGCGGCAGTTCCAAATGCAACCATCATCGGTTTCACCGGCACACCGATCGCGAAGACTGACCAGGGCGAAGGTACCTTCAAGATTTTCGGTGTCGACGACAAGTTGGGTTATCTCGACAAGTATTCCATCGCCGAGTCGATTGAGGATGAAACTACGCTTCCGCTCCGCCACACGATGGCGCCGAGTGAAATGACCGTACCAGTCGAGCGACTTGACAGAGAATTCTTCGAATTGGCGGAGTCGGAAGGCGTTACCGACGTCGATGAACTTAACAGGATTCTCGACAGAGCGGTCGGTCTGCGTACTTTCCTGACTGCTGACGATAGGGTTGAAAAGGTCGCCAAATACGTCGCGGAGCACTTCAAGAAAAACGTCGAACCGCTTGGCTACAAGGCGTTTCTTGTGGGTGTAAACCGCGAGGCCTGTGCGAAATACAAGCGTGCCCTGGACAGGCATCTGACGCCCGAGTGGTCTGAGGCTGTCTATACCCAGAACGCGGCGGACGTGATTGATCGTCCCCTGGTCGCAAAGTTGCAGCTGTCGACGAGCCGCGAAGAGGAGGTCCGACTCCTGTTCAAGAAGGCGGATGAGAATCCGAAGATTCTGATTGTAACCGACAAGCTGCTCACCGGTTACGACGCATCACTTCTCTACTGTATGTATCTCGACAAGCCTATGCGAGATCATGTACTGCTTCAGGCGATCGCGCGCGTCAATCGACCTCACGTTGACGAGAATGGCGCCGGTAAACGCATTGGGTTGGTCGTGGACTTCGTGGGCGTCCTTCGGGAATTGAGAAAGGCGCTGCGGTTTGACTCTACCGATGTCAGCGGAGTAATCGAGGATCTTGATCTTCTTCTAGAGGATTGCCTTGGAAAAATCGAGTGTGCAAGGATCGAATATCTTGGCGAGGCGGGCATAGGTGGAGCGGATGAACGTCTGGAGGAAATCATCTATGGTCGCTTTCTGGATCCGGAATCGAGAAGAGCGTACTGTCAATCTTACAAGGAGATTGAAGCCCTCTGGGAAATCTTGTCGCCGTCGAGCGAACTTCGCGATCATATCAATACCTATAAACAGCTTGCGAAACTGTATGCTGTCTTGATGAATGCTTACAGACCTGACTTCACATATGACGCGTCCCTGGGACTAAAGACGCATAGCCTACTACAGGACAGCGCTACGCAGCATGGCCTTGGTGACATTATCAAAACAGTCACGTTCGACGCGACCACAGTCCAGTCGCTTCGAGATGAGCCGGGCTCCGACGAAGCGAAGATCTTCAATCTCGTGCGGGGTTTGCGTGCCGAATTCGACGCGGAACCGGAAAAGGCACCCGTGTTTCGACCGCTCAGGGAACGCGCCGAACACATCCTCGAGGATCTTCAGAACCGCAATGCAACGAGCTTCGTCGCTATGGAGCAGTTGTTGGCACTGGCGAAAGAAAAAGAACATGTGGCAAGGGCCGCTGAAGAAAGCGGTCTTTCGACTCAAGCATTCGGTGTGTACTGGACGCTCAAAAACGACACGACACTTAAGTCCGCAGGAATTGCGGCTTCGATGGTGGCACGGGAAGCGGAAACGCTTCTCGCGCGCTTTCCCAACGCATCAGAAAATGAGGACGAAAAACGGAGACTTCGATCTGCTCTCTACCAACCGATTCTGGACGTTAACAAGAAGGAACGCGCCCGGATCGTTGAGACCATACTTGAAATCCTGCTCGAATCTGACACAGATGCGCACTCGTGACGAAAGTCGTCAATTGATTCGCAAACGCGTGGATAACTGGACCCAAACGCTGGGTGTCCGTCCAAGGGTTGTGCGGGTTCAGCAAATGACGCGGAAATGGGGTTCCTGCTCGACATCGGGGATCATCACTCTTGCGATCGATCTGGCCGACCAGGAAACTGGTTTCCAAGATTACGTCATTGCACATGAGTTGTTACACCTGCGCGTTCCAAACCACGGAAAACTGTTTAAGGCATTGATGACTGTTCACGTGCCGGACTGGGCGAAGTATCACGCTGGACGAATGCGCATCGCCTACGTCTCAAAGCTCAATTGTGACGGAAACACTTGAGAGAAAGTGTTCCATCCTTTAAGTAGTGTACGTATATTTAGTTACCCATTTGTCCACCGGATCTTTGTTACTTTCCTGCTGACGCCTGTAGATTCGATTGTGTGACTCCCCTACCCTGCTGCTTTGCACCCGTGTTTGTTTAAGATCCCGCTCGATTTGCCACCTGAGTTCTGAATGCCTCCTCAACTTCTACTACGCAAGTGCTCCGGACCGCTTCTGGTCGTCTTAGTGGCGTTCTCTGCCGCGTGGCCGGGTGTGACCGGAGACTTCAACGGCGACGGTCTGGTCGCGTTCGATGATTTCGTCATCTTCGTCCAGAACTTCGGTACGTCCCGGTCCGATGACTCCTTCGACCAACGGTTCGATCTGAATCTCGACGGGCGCGTCGGTTTCAGTGACTTCGTTCTATTTGCGGCAGCATTCGGAGAGGCGCGTACCGACCTCCGTGAAGATCCCGTCTACCTGGAAGAGCAGATCAAGCACATCAGCGACCCCGATCTCTTCGCAGCCATGGATCTGGACCGTGCCGGGCTCGAGGACGTGAAGCGTGCCGTGGGCCAGGGGGACTATGCAGGGGCCTACGATGCCTGGGGTAAATACTGGGACGCCCGGCCGGGATTCGATTATATCAACGTCGGCATCCCCTACCGCACCGTCGACCAGGCGTACGTGTACTTCAGCTCCAGAAACTACACGGCGGCCGCGGATCGCGTGGCCGCTCACAACATCACCGGATGGGGCGGCGTCACCATACAGCACGGCCCGGTTGTGGACTTCAACGCGGATTACGGCAGAAGCGGCAAGTACGGATTCCACTACTGGGGTTGGTCGGGACCCCTGTTGTGGGCATACCTCGGCACGCGTGACGAAAAGTATCTCGATGTCTTCGACGAGCTCTTCAATCAGTGGTACGAACAGCGGGACGACGTCGTGGGCGCCTACTCCCACCTGGATCCGGTCTGGTACGAACTCGGCCTCGGCTCGCGCAGGAACCGCGTGTTTCTGGAGTTCTACAAGCTGAACCGGGGCCGGCTGTCGGCGCGGACTCACGAACGGATGCTGAAGAACTTCCTGGGTTCCGCGCGGTGGCTGTACGAGTTGGAGAAACAGGGGTACCGTTCGGGCAACTGGCAGGTGATGGGATCCTATGCCCTGGCCGAACTGGGCATCAACCTGCCCGAGTTCAGGGAGGCGGAGAGGTGGGTCTCACAGGGCGTTTACCGGATTGAAGAACATCTCCGGAAGGATTTCTATGAAGACGGCTGCCATTCGGAGCGCTGCCCGTCCAGCTATTCGACCATCGTTTATCGCGATCCCAGGAATCTGGCCTTTCTTCTCGAACGCTTCGCAGGAGACGCTGGCCGGGCGGCCGCCCTTCGACCGCCGCTCGAACGTACATTGAACCACTGGATGTACCTGATCAGTCCGCTCGGCACCCAACCTGCGGTTAACGACGGCGGCCGCGGCCGTTTCAGCCGGGACTTTTTCATCGACGGCGGACGCGCATTCAATCGACCGGACATGCTATGGGTGGCCAAAAACCTGCTCGGCGCCAGCATCGACGACCAGGTCGAGTCGCCATCCAGAACTTCAGTCGACTTCAGACCGTCGGGATTCGCAGTCATGCGCCGGGACTGGACCCGGGAGAGTGCCTATCTGGTCATCAACTACGGCGAGTACGGCGGAGGGCATTCTCACCCCGATATCCTCAGTTTCGAACTCTTCGCCTATGGCGCTGCGCTTGCCGTGGACGCCGGTATCGGCGTAAGCTACGACGACCCGCTCCACGGACCCTGGTACAAGACGTCCCGGGCGCACAATATGCTGGTGATAGACGACGCGAACCTGGACCGCAGGATTGCCGCGGGCCTGAATCCGATATGGAGCAGCCAGGCCGGCATGGACTACTTCTCGGCGGAGCACGAAGGCTATCGATCACGGGGCGTCATCCATCGTCGGCATTTTCTTTTCCTGAAGCCCGCGGAGCCGGCAACCGGGACGGATCCCTACTTTCTGATATTCGATGCCTTCTCCTCAGCGGAAGGCGGCAGAAGAGCTTCGTTTTACCTTCATTCTCCCACGCCGCTCCAGCGAGGCGGAACGGCGGTGTTTTCGACGGAAGCGCCGGGGCTGCTCGTGGCCACGCCCGATGCCCCGTCTGTTCGCCTGGGCACGGGAATGGCGCACCTGGGGGGCATCCCGGGCCGGCGGCCCGCACGACAACTCATCCGGTGGGCTTCTCTTGACAAAATGACTTCCGGCGACGGCCGGGTGGACGACCTCGCCGTGCTGCTCTTTCCCTTCCGCAACATGCCGCTTCCCGGCGTGCGGATTCGTCGCGGTGAAAACCACGGGCCGGGCGGCACCGCCTACCTGATCGTGGAGCACGACGGCGGCGTGGATCACATCGTTCTTACAGACGGAACACACAGGACGTTCGGGGCGGGCGCATTTGCCACCGATGCAATCTGTGCTGTAATCAGGACCGACTCCGACGGCGCCTACCTCTCGCACTCTACCGTCTCCGGAACAAGACTGACTTTCCGGGATCGGAACCTGGACGTGACATCGCCTTGAGGCGGACATGCAACAGCGTATCAACGGGCCGGTATGCACGCGTCGCGGAAGCCTCGTCTCGGGATCCTGACGTTGTTCGACACCGGCGAACGAAGACGGGAACAGAGTTGTTTTTTAGCGTGTTAAGGTACATTTATGCGCAATGGAACCCTTGCATGAATCGGGCTATCGGCGACAGTTCTGCCAACGCCGCAACATTCAAAACGGGGTGCCCGTGCATACTGACTTCAGTTGAAATTCTTAGCGCCGCGTCCCTGCTTTTGCGCCGGATTCACCGTGAAGTCGATGGATTGGAATTTTGAAATTTTCACTTGACAAAACTCTATATTTGGTATTATTATAGCAATACCCCACAATATAGGGTCCTTTAACCCGAGGACCCTATATCTGTCCGTATCCCCGCCCTCCGTGTGGTTTCGGGAGAACTCACATGAGATGTCCCTACTGTGGAACAGTGGAGGACAAGGTCGTAGACTCCAGGTCCAGCAAGGAGTCAACGGCCATTCGCAGACGCCGGGAATGTCTGAATTGCGGTCGGAGGTTTACGACCTATGAATCCATAGAAGACACGCCGCTGATGGTCGTCAAGTCCGACGGTCGTCGCGAACCGTTCGACAAGAACAAGCTCTTTTCAAAGCTTCATCTCGCATGCAACAAGCGACCGATTTCAATGGACCGACTTGAAGAAATCGCGGACCGTATCGAAGCCAGGCTAAGCGGCACCGGCGAACGTGAGGTTGAGGCCAACGATATCGGCGAACTGGTGATTAATGAACTAAAGGACCTCGACCAGGTCGCCTACGTCCGTTTCGCATCAGTCTACAGGCAATTCAAGGACCTGAGCGATTTCGAAAAGGAACTCCGGCAACTCGCTTCCCCTCAAGCAGGCGGCTGAACCGGATTCGCTCCCCTCTCGCGGTCGTCACCGGACGCGCCTTTCCCCTTCAGATGCGTCTCAGGAAGTTGATTCTAAAATCCCCAGCGGCCTTCGCGCGGCTGCAAATGCGCTGGTCGGCGTTCGTCAAACCCGGCCTTAACGGTGGATGAAGGCGGATTCTCCCGTCGGCGCTACGCGCCCCTCGTGCCTCATAACCGCCACTTTTTCGCTCGCGCTCCAAAACATACCAGGAATTCAAAAAAAACATCCAATTCTTCAATATGGACCGACTGCGGTCCCGCATAGGAACAGGGAACGCAGGACTTTTTCGGCTCGAATCAAGTTTACCAGGCTGATCTTCTTTGCCATATCGTCTCAATTCGATCCCAGTTTCCCGGAGGAAGTCCTCATATGAAGCTTGAACGCAGGCAGACGACACCCGGCCGGAATCCGTTGGATCAGGTCGAATACGTAAAGAAAACTTCCGTAATCACCAACCCCGACGGATCAGAAGTCTTTCGCATGGACCACGCCGAAGTCCCGGCCGAA
>CAZKDZ010000014.1:0-9638 GCA_964551635.1 uncultured bacterium
AGACGGTGCCGTGACTTTCCTGTTGCCGGGCGAAGGCAGTCTTGACCTCATCGAATACTTCAGGACCCTGCTCGATGCCGGTACCGAAGTACCCGTTGGCGCGGAAGTCAGCGCCATGATCTGGAGCCGGCCGGATTACGATCCCTGGCATGCCGCGGACTTCTGCTACCGCGCGCTTTCCGCCGCCCGCCGGAAGGCCGTCGCTGCATTGTCTGCGCGGCCTTGAACCGGCGAGACCGTCCGGATAACGCAAATTCGGCGTTCAGGGATCTATATTCTCTTTGCCATTCCGATCCGGTACGTCGGATGACGCGCCATTTCCAGGGCCGCGTGACAGTAGAACGGGTATACGCTCCACTCCACGCACCCCAGCAGATCGGGCTTTCCGTCTCCGTTGAAATCACCCGGCCACGCGTTCGGTCCGTGAACCGTGAACGCGATCTCCTCGCCGTAACACCGGAATTCTCTCGGCAGGTCGAAAACCGGCGCATCCTGCGAACCCACGTTGCGCAGCAGATAGATCTTGCCCGTCCCCGCGAGATTGTATACGAGGTCGATCAATCCGTCCCCGTCCCAATCCACGGCTCGGAATGACTCGGTCCAGTGTTTCGTCCGACCCACGATGGCGTCGTCGATCTCCCGCCCGTCCTTCAGCCGAACGCGGCCACCGTGTCTGAGTCTGCGGCAACCGTCGGCATCCCTGTATTGAAGGAACAGCGTTGCTTTTCGGGTATGGTCGTGTGTGATGAAATCCATCAGACCGTCTCCGTTCCAGTCCGCAAAGGCCGCGCCGGTCCGCCAGAAAAACGGGGATCGCGAATCGCGGGGATAGGGACTGTTGGGCAGGGTCTCGTCGGAGGCGCACCTGCCCGACTCGGCCCTCAGTCCTTCGGAATCCGGGAATCCATCCACTTCGAGAAATCTGCGATTTCCAAAAGCCGGTTTTTCCGGTGTTCCGATATTTCGATACCAGACAATCCGGTTCGTTTCGTTGGGGAGCATCAGGTCAGGCAGGCCGTCCCCGTCCCAATCCACAAATACGGGATAGGGATACCCCATATTGTGCCAGTGGCTGCTTTGCAGGATCTCGTCACGCAACACCCGGATCGGTTGTCCTTCGGAATAAATCAAATCCGCCTCTGTCCAGGCCGGTCGCTCATTGCTCCCGCTATTGACAACCACGCGCGGCCACCCGTAACCGCCTCCGATGACGAGATCGGAGACGCCGTCGGCGTTCCAGTCGGACAAACACGGCCACGATTGATCGCTCAGCGACATCACCGCCGAAACGGAAAGGGCCCTTCCCCGACGTTCGAAACGTGGATGGCCGTCCTGCGAACCAACCCATTCGCAGAATGAGAGATTCTGGAACGAATCGTGCTGCACCAGAATCCCATGCCGTCTGCCGTCCGTCACCGTGCTGATCCGGCTGCAGAAATTCAACTCCAGGTCGTCCAGCTTCTGCTCCGGGCCGAACCGGGGCGGATCCCCTCCCAGATTCTTCCGCCACGTCAGCGGGTGATCGCAGCCGCCAACCGGCGTTGCCATAACGTCCTGCAGTCCGTCGCCGTCGAGGTCCAGGAACGCGAGCTGTTTTCCTACCTGGAGATCCACGGCCCCGGCGGCCCTGAACGGCCATCCGTCCGGATTCAGATTCCGGATATAGTGTCCGTTGACGACCAGGTCCGGAGCGCCATCTCCGTTGAGGTCCACAACGTGGATTCCCGCGTTCTGACCAACCGGCGCAGGAATCTCGATGTCCTTCACGAACACGGGCAACCCGCCCCCGTCCCGTTTCCCTGAATTGAGGTAGACCGTCACCCCGGTATCGCGCATCCCCGCGTACACAATATCGGGCAGTCCATTGCCGTTCAGGTCCGCGAAATCCGCTTCGGCGTACACCTCGGGGAAATGTCTGAACCGGCGCGACCCTTCTCCCTCCACGTACCGCAACCGGGCAAGATCCCCGAACGTGAAGTCCTCATCCCGCCCCACACGGGGATAACAGACAATCCCGCTGACTGGCGACCCCGGTCGATAATAGTAGCTCCAGCACCCCACCAGATCCGCGCGGCCGTCGCCGGTGATGTCCACCAGCCGCATCGAATGCGCCAGCGCAATCGGCCGCGGGACCCCGGCGTTGTATCGCAGAAGATCGCCAACGCCAATCATCGGCGTGTATTCCTGCGGCTGCAGCGGCGGCCTTTTCGGCAGGGTGCAAAACCGGATTTCATACTCCGTATGGTCGGGATCTTCAATCACCCACTCGATTCTGCCCCGATCCCCGTAGGAGAAATCCTCGGTCCGGGCAAACGCGACCGGTTTGCCGGAGACCAGATCCACAACTTCGATGGAATTCGGATCGAACAGTCCCCTGGCCTCGACTTCCTGTACCGCTCGACCGAAATCCATCTCCGCCGACATCGGAATACGCCCGAGATCCGCGGGCAACGCCGACGTCACCTCCAGCCTGAATCCATACCGAACGCCAGCCATCCCGTTACCCGGTCTTCAATCGTCCCCGAAACGCATCCCTGAACCACTTCATCTTCGGATCGATCACAAGGATGCAGTAGGGCTGTGCGCGATTCGAACGATAGTAGTTCTGATGGTAATCCTCGGCCCTGTAGAACTCGGTCAGCGGCGAAATCTCGGTCACGACAGGATCCTTCCACAATTCCGATGCATCCGTCTCAGCCAGGGACTGTGTCGCCTCAGCCAGCTGTTGCTCGTCGTGATGGAAAATCACGGACCGGTACTGGGTACCCACGTCGGCGCCCTGGCGGTTCAGCGTCGTCGGATCATGAGTGCGCCAGAACACGTCCAGCAGGACCCTGTAGGAAACCGTCTCCGGTTCGAATCGGATCTGAACCACCTCTGCATGCCCCGTGGTCCCCTCGCACACGTCCCGGTACGTCGGATTCGGAACCGATCCTCCCGCGTATCCCGAGACCACCTCCAGCACGCCGGACAGGTCCTGATAAAATGCCTCTACACACCAGAAACAACCCCCGCCTAACGTCGCAAGTTCTTCCGACATTTTCTTCTCCTGACTGATGTTACTTTCTCGACATCCCCCGGGTATACACCTTGCCCTGGATGATCTTGTGGACAGGCCGCCCGCTCATTGCCCGTTCCCTTGCAAACGCCTGCCCGCATTCCGGACACTTCAGGTCTCCGTGGGTGAAATCACTCACGATGCGTTCCACGAAGCACTTGACCAGGCCGCCTCTTCCGCCCTTGCGGTATCTGTAAAGCAGCGTCCGGCATCCGGCGCAATGGATTGATATGGTGCGCCTATCGACCCGATCTCTGGATACCATCGCATGACTCCGGACGCAGTTCTCCAAGCGACGATTCGCCGGGGGAAATGAACTCCACCGCGGGGTTTTCGATGCGACCGTATGCGTGCCACACCTTGAACCCGAGCAGCGCAAGCAACTCGGGAGAGGCTTCCCGCAGCACCTCCGGCGACGTGCCCACCGTGAGATTCTCCTGGGGCCGGAACTGCGGGCCGCAGAAGGTCGTGAGCAGCGCCAGCCGTTCGCCGCCGGTCACGTTGGCCCCGGTTCCATGCCAGATCCGCGCGTCGATAATCAGGGCCGTACCCGCCGGGCCCTCCGCGGAAACCGCCTCCATATCCGAGGTCCCGTCCGGCTGCCGCCCGAACAGGTGGCTTCCCGGGACGACACGCGTTCCCCCGTTTCCGGCGGTGAAATCCACGAGCATCCAGAGTACGTTCACCGCTGCCGCGGGTGCGATCATCGGCGATGCTTCGTTAGAGTCCGTGTCGAACTGCTCCCGGGTGATCGAGCCCACCGGTAATGGCTTCCGGCCGGGACGCGTGGGCACGGGCATCCACCACTGGTCGGTATGCAGGTCCATCTCCACCCCGCCCGGCCTGGCGATATTCGCGGTAAAGCTCGAAAGCAGGTACTCCTCGCCCAGAACGTGGCCAATCACCTCTCGAACCCGTTCCTGAAACAACACCTCATGAAATACCCGTCCCTTGTTGATCAACATCCACAGACGCTGGTTGACGCCCCCCTGCGCGGCAGTGAACGCCTCGGGCCGCACCCGGCCGCTTTCGTCCCGGAACGATCCCCAATTCTGGTCCGGCCCTCCGTCCTCGTACGCTGCTCCGAGTTGTCTTTCCGCCGCCGCCTGCTCCACCAGCCTCTTCCGCATGGCCGCAACCTGGTCCCGGCTCAACGCGTCCTTCAGCAGACAATACCCGTACGTTTCGATATTAGACTTCGCCAACCGCAGGTCGCCGGAAACCTGCGGTAATCCATTGACTTCCAGTCCCATCTTAACGACACCTCCGTCCTTCGTCTATATCATGTCCGACACTTCGAAATTTCTCCTATATGCTACGCCTGTATCCCGGGCAAGTCAACCCCTTCCCACAACCACCGGGACTTTGTGTCCATTCGCGAAAACATCCGACCATTCGGCCGCCGAAATCAGGCAACCTGCTTCCGGGACGGAACACTCGATCGAGGCTGCAATCAACTGTTGAAATCCAGCCCTTCTTTTCGGTATTTTGAAGCGCTTCAGACAACGCGGCGCGCCAGAGCCGGTTGTCCTCACCCTCCCGGTCGCCCCCTCACCGCGGCGAGGATTTCATGGAACCGCGAAACCTCCAGGCCTCCCTGGACAGGCAGATTGCCGAATACATGGACAACCACCCCCACTCCCGGGCGATGTTCAGGCGCGCCCTGGCGTCTCTGCCCGGCGGGAACACGCGCACCGGCGTCCACTTCGACCCCTTTCCGGTCTACGCCGACCGCGGCGAAGGCGTCCATCTCATCGATCTGGACGGTCGCCGCCATCTCGATTTCGTAAACAACAACACCGCCCTCATCCTGGGCCACGCGCATCCCCATATCGTCGCCGCGCTCCAGGAGCGGATCGCTCACGGCACGGGCTTCTCGCGTCCACTGGCCCTCGAAATCGAAATGGCTGAATTTCTGAAGAACCGTGTTGGATCGTTTGAAAAAGTGCGCTTCTGCAGCTCGGGCACCGAAGCTGTTCTGAATGCCATCCGCGCCGCCCGCGCTTTCACCGGCAGGAACAGAATCGCCAAATTCGAAGGGGCGTACCACGGGATGGACGAGTACGTCATGGTGAGCCACGTCCCGCCGCTCGGTGGGAATCTGGGGCCCCCCAACCGTCCCGAATCCTTGCCTTCCTCGCGTGGCCTCACGCCCCAGGCTGTCGAGAATGTCATCGTCCTCCCGTTCAACAACCCCGATGCCTGCGATTCAATTGTAAACGATCACCGGGACGATCTGGCTGCGGTGATCGTCGATCCGCTTTCGACAGCAGCCGGCTTCACCCTTCCGGAAGACGGTTTTCTGTCGCGGCTCCGTGAAATCACGGAACGCGCCGGCGTCCTGCTCATCTTCGACGAGATCGTCAGCTTCCGCATTTCCCGCGGCGGCGCTCAGGAAACGTACGGCGTGCGGCCCGACCTCACGTGTCTGGGCAAAGTCGTTGCCGGCGGCACCCCCGGCGCCGTTATGGGCGGCCGCGCCGACATTCTGGACCTCTACAACCCCACCGGAGGACCGCCGGAAATCCCTCATTCCGGCACCTATAACGCCAACCCGATCGCCATCGTCGCGGGCCTCGCCACCCTGCGCCTTCTCACGCCGGAAGCCTACAAACGGCTGGCATCGTTGACACAGCGACTCGCCGAAGAACTCGAACGGGTCTTTCAGGATGCAGGCGTCCGGGCGCGGGTCACAACGGCGGGCTCCCTGTTCCGCGTTCACTTTCTTCCCGAGAGGCCCCGGAACTACCGCGAAGCCGCCCGCGACAACCAGCTTTTGCACCGGTGGCTGTTCTTCGCCCTGCTCAACCGGGGGATCTACTGGAAACTCGGCGGCAATGTCTCTCTGCCGATGGAAGACCGGCACGTCGATCAACTCGCCTCTGCGGTCAGCGATGCGCTTCGAAGCCGACGTTGAAATCCGATCCGACGATTTATCAGTCAATCGAGTCGTGGTTCCGTTCGGTCAGATTCTCGTCCTTTTCATGCATTTGGTGGTCGAAGATGCCGTAGTCGGCAATTGTACGATTGGGCGGAGTTTAGTGGAAACCAGTCTCAGTGCAAGTCGAATCTCTGAAGTTAATCTCGCTACCTGCCGCCAAACCGGGACATTCGAAAATTCGCAGTTTAGGACAATGTTACCAGTATTGTATGTTTGCAGTAACGGAATTTTGCCAGTCTCCAACGAAAAAATGGCGGCCGTCCCGGCCGCCATGAAACCTAAATCAAACGATGTAAGATGGTTCAAAAAGGTAACTCTGAATCATCCAAATAGCGGTTTTCGTAAGCCAAATGTCCATCCAGCGAAAATTTCACGGTATAGCTTTCTGGATTTGCTAGATTTGACAGATCGAGAGACAACGTACCGCTTGCGTGGAAGTCATTCTTCTCCCATCTGTAAATCTTCTTTGTCTTGGTCTCTGTCAGTTCTATCTCTGCGTGAAAAGGACCAGTTTTCGCCGATGGGTTGAAACTGAAAGCGTTGGACGAAATACTGAGATCAGCTCTCTCCAGAAAGGGCCATTGTCCGAAAAACAACATCGAACGTCGACTGACTCCTATGCGCCTTGACCACTTGCGCCGCACTCTCCGTGGAAGCAAATAAATCAAAGTCTCAAATTCGGCCTGGGACCGACAACTGATCAGTTTTAAACTGGACAGATCAATATAATTCGGGACTATAACTTCAGCATGTCGATGATAGATAATATCGCGTTTTTCACTGTCACTCAGTTCCCACAAACTACGATCATGGTAAATCTTATCAAAGGGGAGCGATTGAAAGTATTCAGCGGTGTACCCAGGCTCTGCACCAGCAGCCAGGTTCCGATCGCTAAACAGGGTTGAGGGCCTCGTCAGAATTGGTTCGGCATCAAAAATGAAACTAACCGGTACGGGGCAGTGAGCGTTCAATTCCCGCTGCCCAATCGGTCGGAAACCCTCATTTCTGTATTGTGTAGGCGTCCGCGGACGAAAATAGAGGCGCACATACTCTTTCCACCGTGGCTCGGTATTTGAGATAATATCGGGGCTTGCAATGTCCGTAACTAATCCCCCAGTACGTTCTAATTCAGAACGGGACATCAATTGGCCGTCGCCGAGAATCTTCACAACATTGGTCAAATCCGTAAAGTGAAAAAGGTGGCCTGGCCACCAACGTTGTGATTCCGATAACCATGGCTGGTCCTTGATTGTCCGTAAATGTGCGACGATATTCTCTGCATTTTGTTTTAACGGCTTCGTCATACTGGCTTAAGCTCAAAAGGAAACTTCTCGAATAACTTGCGAGGAATTGCTTGAGGTATTAATTGAAGGCCAATGCTGTGGCCTGAACTCAATGCCCAATAGTTATTACTGGCTGATACCGACCGACAATAAGGCAATTCCGAAAAAAGCGCCACAATCTGATTCGAGATTATATCTAATCCTGCGGGCATTATCCCGGGAATTACAAATCCGCAATTCCGTACAGTAGTCCACAATTCGACCAGTTCCTCTTCTGGGATGAAGGTTTTCTTGTCGTCTATAAAAAAACAGATTCCCTGTTCATCGAGTTCAGAAATAACCTTAACGTGGAAAATTTCGTGATCAATGGAAGTACGTAATTCTAAGCCTGAATCGATCAATTCGGTCAAATCCTTCCAGACCTCGACAAATCCCAGAGATTCGAGATCGGACCGTAACCAGCTCGCCACAGCCTTTATGTCTCTGTGTTCAGGAACTTGTGAGTCCTGTCCATACAGATGAATAAAAATGTCAATGGGAAGCTTCCTCAAGTATTCTTCCATTAGTGGCTGCACCTGTCGATCCCAGTCTAATTCACCGTTACCGCATCCTAAAGGTGGAAAAGCGACGCTGGTTATACCTCGTTTCGCATATTCTCTTACGAATGTGTTTAAACCACTTTCGATGTATTGAATTTCCGAAGGTTTGCGCCAGGTCGTCTTGGTTGGAAAATTAAGGATCCATTTGTTTGAAGTCTTATAGAGCCAGAGCTTACCCACCGTAAGCCGTTTCGTTTCACAGTGTTTTTGATATTCCCGAAACATCTCCGGGTATATCCGCTTGAAATCCTTCGCGATTCCTTTGCCCATGACCCCAACGGTATTAACCGTATTCACAAGAACCCGAGCCGGAGATTCGAACAAATCCCCTACTACGTAGGTGATCATTATTCTTTGTCCTTTCTACATTGAGCGTTTGTATATTCCCGAATGTAGTATAGCGCTCAATGCAAAAACCGGTCAATTTCTTTTCTCAGGGGCCATTCAGCGGCAATAGCGACGTAATCTGACTCGGATAGATTACCTTTGTTAATATACTATACATTTGTTCATCTGTCAAAATAGAAATCCTCAAAACGAGAGATGAGTTTATCAGAAAAAGCTAATAAAATCAATGACTTGTAACCATCGCACCTTTTTCGCCGGTGATTGACGATTGTTTGGTCGAGCGGATGAATCGGGAAATTGCCGGGTGCAGGTATTTTCTCCCACTGAACTCGTATCGGAGATTGGAAAATGACAGTTCAGGAAAAAGCGTTAAGCGAAATTACTAAAGAAGCCCTCGAAGTGCTTTCAAACGAGATCGATAAAGCCAATACGATTCGTTTCATCAATCAATTTAGGACCGGTATCGGAAACTATACAGAAGAGCGTGCACAATTGTTCGAGGATTTGTCATTGGGAGAGATCCTCGACGAGATCAAGAAAGTGCGTAGTCATTCCAACCCGGATTTGGAATCCAGTACGAGTTGATAAGCTGCAGTGAGATTCCAAAGGAAGCAATTTCCGGTTATAAGTATCAGATTGTGGCAGGATTTGACAACCAGAAAGAACCTCAACATCTCGACGATTCGACTCAATTCCGCCGGTTTAATCTGCCCTCATACATTCTGCAGGCAGAATATCCCGCATCAAATTTCCCCACTTTCAATGACAGATCCGAAAATCATCCGTAAATCCGACGTCCTTCAGGGCTTCGCCGCGCTCGGGCTTCGGGAAGGCGATGCGCTTTTCTTTCACAGTTCCCTCGGAAGTTTCGGATACGTTGAGGGCGGCGCGGATACCGTCATCGACGGGGCAGTCGAAGCCGTCGGCGAATCGGGTACCGTGGTCGTTCCCACCTTCGTGCAGAAAGTCAACGGCGAGTCCGCCACCTACCGGACGCGCCATGAGGCATGGGACATCGACACGTCGCCTTCGGACGTAGGGCATGTCACTGAGGTCTTCCGCCGGCGCCCGGAAGCCGTGCGCAGCGACCACTGCTGCGACTCGCTTGCCGCGATCGGCGCCGACGCCGTGGCAGCGATGGGGGGACACCGGCACGCGGGGCCTCGTTACAGCCCGTGGGACGAAAAGGCGTTCGGCCATGGATCCCCATGGGACTGGCTGATGGAGCGCGACGCCCTCTATCTGCTCATGGGCGTCGGCTTCAACGTCTGCTCCATCTTCCACTACAACCAGGCCCTTTGGGTTGAACGCAATTTCGCCAACACCGGCGACCCGCGCATGTGGCCCAATTTCAACTTCAGCGTTATGGGCGAACGCGTAAAATCCGCAGGTCTCGTCAGCCAGCATTG
>CAZKDZ010000015.1:0-8555 GCA_964551635.1 uncultured bacterium
GGACCTCCACAACCAGAGACCCCTTGCTGCCGTTGTCTCCTACATCGATTCTTGACCTCATCTCTTGCTCTCCTCTCCGCCCATTTTACGACATTAAACTCGGAGGGGGAGTTGTCTCACTCTATATTGGCACGTAGGGAATCTTCCATCCATACACCGTGATGCTGGCCATAATTCATAGAGCCTGTATAAAACATCGGCCAATAACCAGACCACATTTTTAGGTCTTGAATGTCAGGTGGGGGAGGTACCTTTATTACAGTGATCGTTAAAGTTCCTTCACCGTGCGGAACTCCGCCCAGGCATGTCCCCGACCATGTAATGGTGTGATTCCACTTCAGAGTTCTTCGGTGATAGCAGTCAGGAGGATATGTTAAGGGAATCCAACACCGGGTTTGTGTAGTGCCTTCTTCGCAGATTTCCTCAGGGCGGATCTCCGGCGGCTCTGTGCGTGGTTTTACTGTTGCACAGTGAATCAATGCTACGGGACACAAAATAACCCAAAGGATTCGCCTCTCATTTGCCGTGGTGATTCTCTCATCCTCCAACGAAAAAATACAGCGCCCACTTCGCGATAAAATCACTGCTGTCCAAGAACTGTGGGATTCTCAGAGATTAGCCTGAATTCCGCAAAAACAGCAACGCGGCGACGCGATAAAACCTTCCGAAACGGGGCGTTAACGACGTATAGAAGGATGGTTTTGCCCTTCACGTCCAGTGACCTGGTGTATCCTGGTAATCCTCAGTTTAATCGCCTTTATTTACAAGCACATATTCGATTTAACGTCCCCGAAGACTCACGAATCAAGGTTTGGTTCGAAAAGTGGCATCAATTCGCAATCATGCTACGGGTTTGACCCGGAAAACGGAAACCAGGTTGCCATCGGCCGGTGTTTGTTGCAACGCATGTCGTTCTGAGCGGAGTCGAAGGATCGTCCGCCGCGTCCGCCTCGCGCTGCAGGCGGACGTGCTGCCTCTCAGATAACGAAACGTGCAAGTCGTACGGGGATGACCCGATGCTGCAGTAGATCCTTCGTCGGCCTGGGGGCCTCCTCTGGATGACAGCGGGAAGCCAGGTGCATGACAATCGTAAAACATGTCATTCTGAGCGCGCGGTCCTCCTCAGGATGACATTGTACCTGAAGGAAGGACCGACTCGTTACGCCATTGGCAGTGGACGATTTCTCCAGCCGATATATTTCGCGTACATTCGCGACATTCGTAGTTAAATGATTCGTTTTCGGACAGGTTTGATATGACGTGTTTTCTTTCTTTCCGAAATCGAACAACGCCGCGTCATTCGACACGGCGTGCTCGGCGAAACTCAATTCATCTGGTTAAACCGTCCATTTACGCGGCTGCCCGTTTGCCGCCCTTCCCGCCGGCCATTCGCTTCGCGGCCTCCTGCACGGCCTCCACGATCTTCGTATAGCCCGTGCAACGACAGAGATTGCCGGCAAGCGCGCGCCGGATTTCGTCCTCCGTAGGCTCGGCGTTCTTCTGCAGAAGCCCATAGGACGAGACAATGAACCCCGGCGTGCAGAAACCGCACTGCAGCCCGCCGGAATTCACCATGGCCTCCTGAACAGGATGAAGTGCGTCAACATCCGCGACGCCTTCCACGGTCGTTACTTCACGCCCCTCGGCGGCAACTGCAAGCACCAGGCACGACGTGACGGGCTCGCCGTCAATAAGCACCGTGCACGCGCCGCAGTCGCCGGTGGAGCATCCCTCCTTGGTGCCGGTGAGCCCCAGGCGGTCCCTCAAAACCGCCAGAAGCGTCTTGCGCGGTTCGAGGGAAAGATCATAAACCGTGCCGTTGACGTTCAATTCGATCTGATGGTTCACGCCGCCCTCCTCTTGTTGCCCGACCGTTCCTGCGCGTTCCCGTACGCCGCGCTCACCATCCGCGCCGTCAGCACCCGCACCATTTCGCGTCTGAAGTCCGCCGAGCCGCGAACGTCGCTGATCGGCCGGGCTTCCGACGCCGCCATCTCCGCCGCTTCCGCGATCAGCCCCTCTGTGAGCGGCTGTCCCTTCAGCATTCGCTCTGCAGCCTTTGCACGGAGAGGCGTTGGCGCCACGGCGCCCAGGACGATGCGGACGTCCTGACATGCTCGATTACGCGGCGCCAGCGTCACGGCCGCGCCCACACCCACCATCGCGATGTCCATCGCACCCCGGGGCGTATGCCGTACGTAGGCGGACCCGGTTCGCGGAGGAGGGACCGGAACGTGAATTCCGGTCACGAATTCGCCGGTCTCAAGCGTGGTCCTGCCGGGACCGGTCATGAAATTCTCCACGAGCATTGTCCGGCGTCCGTTCGGACCGGCGATCTTCACTTTCGCGCCCTGCACGATCAATCCCGGCGCCGTATCCGCGGAGGGCGCCGCATTGCAGACATTGCCAACGATCGTGGCGAGATTTCTGATCTGAAAGGAACCCACCACGCGGGCGCCATCGGCGAGTCCCGCATAGTGCAATTGCGCGGCCGGCATGAGTTCCACCTGCCGCATGGTCACGGCGGCCCCGATCGTCAGCCCCGTCTTCCGGTCGAAGCGGAGTTCATCCACGCCCGGAATCCTTCTGACGTCCACCAGCGTATCGGGAGTCCGCGCCCGTTCCTTCATCTGTACGAGCAGGTCGGTCCCTCCGGCCAGCACCCTCGCCCCGGGGTGGGTCTGCAGCGCCTCTGCCGCCTCCCGGACGGATTCAGGCGCGAAATATTCGAAACGATTCACAACCCAAACCTCCTTAACAACTTCCTACCCGTCAATTGCCGGCTTCACGCAACGCCGCCGTCACCCGCTCCGGCGTCATGGGCAGTTCCCGGACCCTGGCGCCCACGGCGTCGTAGATCGCGTTGGCCACCGCCGCGCCACCGGGAATGATGGGGGGCTCACCCACGCCCTTGCCCCCGTACGGTCCGTGTTCGCAAGGGTCCTCGACCATCACCGTCCGGATGTTCGGCACGTCCAGCGCGGTGGGGATCGCGTAATCCAGCAGATTGGGATTCAGCATCCCGCCCTTCTCGTCGTACCGGTAACCCTCCATCAGCCCGAATCCGATCGACTGAATGGCGCCGCCCTGCATCTGGCCCTCCACGAGAAGGGGATTGAGCGCGCGGCCCACGTCCTGCCCTGCCACCAGATCGAGCAGCCTCACCTGCCCCGTGCCCGGGTCCACCTCCACGGTGGCGACGTTCACCGAATACGAGGGATAGGTGGGAACGCTGCTCAGCACGCACCGGCCGTTTACGGCGCCGCTGGATTCGATCGCTTCGGCGGCCAGTTCGCCCAGGCCGACGGCAATGTCGGGAGAACCCACGATTTGCACCTGCTGATCGGCGATGACCAGGTCGTCCACGGCGGCTTCCAGCTTCTCCGCGGCCATGCGCAACAACTGATCCCTGGCCTCGCGGGCAGCCTCTCGCGCGGCCGTTCCGGCGGAATAGGCCGCCTTGCTTCCCGCGCTCAACGACGCGTAGGGCACCGTGTCCGTATCTCCCAGCCGCACGGTCACCTTCTCCACGGGCACCCCCAGTTCCTCGGCAGCTATCTGCGCCATCACCGTATGCAGGCCGGTTATGTCCACCTGGCCGGTCACGAGGGCCACCGATCCGTCCGCGGACATCGTCACGAACGCGTTGGTTGGGCCCGCGGCGTTGTGCCAGTCCCCCACGGCGATACCCATGCCCTGGTTGGGTTTCAGTTCGCGGCGGCCCCATTTCGCGGTCTCCGCGGTCTTTCGGATCGTGTTTTTCAGCCAGTCGTGTTGTATGAGCGGCTGATCGCCCTTGCCAAGCCCGTTCTTCAAACGGATCTCCACCGGATCGATCCCCAGCTTGTGGGCCACCATGTCCAGGTTGGACTCCCTGGCGAGCGCCGTCTGCGGTCCACCGGGCGCCCTATACGCGCCGGGGCCCGGCTTGTTCGTGCGCACGGCCATGCCTTCCAGCCTGAAATTCGGTATCCTGTAGGGTCCCAAGAGCCGGTTGGCGGCTCCGCCGCTGCCCGCAACGCCGCCGTCCCAGACAATTCGCCCTTCAACGGCCGTTATCGTCCCGTCCCTGCGCGCTCCTGTCTTCAACCGCACCCAGCATCCCGGTCCCGGACGGCTGTCGCGAAAGTCCTCCCCGCGGTTGATCGTAAGCCTCACGGGGCGGCCCGTGCGCATGGCCAGCAGCGCCGTATGCGCTTCGATATTGATCCGGTTCTTTCCGCCGAAGCTGCCGCCGGTTTCGGTCATGATCACGCGTATGCGTCCCTCGGGAATGTTCAGCGCCTCCGCGAGGCCTTCCCGCTTGGTGAACGTGCCCTGACCGGCGGCCCAGACGGTCAGCCGACCGTCCGCCTCCACGCGCGCCGTGGCCGCATTCGGCTCCATGTACGTCTGGTTGAAAAAGGGCACCTGGTATTCCGCCTCGACGATCGCGTTCGCATCCGCGAATCCCCGCTTGACGTCACCCTCTTCCAGGACGTTGTAGGCCGTCACGTTCCGCAAACTGCGTCCGTCCGGCGCCTTTACGTCCTCCGTCGGCGCGCCCAGGACAGCCTCCGGGGCGTCGGGATCCAGGGCGTCAACGGGATCCACGACCGCGGGCAATACCTCATAGTCCACCTCGATCAGCGCCAGAGCGTCCTCCGCGATATCCGGGTCCACGGCAGCCACAGCCGCCACCTTCTGGCCCTGGTAGCAAACCTCTTTGGACTCGAAAATCGAGAGTTCCGGCACGTCCGGGCCGCACACCACGTCCACCACCCCGGGCAGCGCTTTGGCCCGGGAGGTATCGATCTTGCGAATGCGCGCGTGACCGTGCGGGCTGCGCAGAATGCGGCCGTACAACATGCCGGGAAGCTGGATGTCGTCGGCGTACTGAATCCTGCCCGTCACGATATCCGGTCCGTTCAGCCTGGCCACCCGCTGCCCTACGGATTTCAACTCGCCTGCGGCCTGCATGTCATGACCTCCTCTATTGCGCTTGTAGTACTGAAAAAATCCGTGCTTAAGTTAACATCCACCGGGGAAAAGTCAATGGACATCATGAAGCGGTGAGACGGTAGACGGTAGAATACGTCCTTGCCCGATTGGTTTTTCCTCTATGCCTGCGGCAAGTGATGATACCGTACGGGGCAGACAATCTCTCACGTCTCCCGTCTTGCGTCTACCCGTTCTTTCACTTCCCTCCGCCGCTGATGCAGCACCCGTTCCGTGTATCCGTTCGGCTCCGCCACGCCCTCGAAAACCAGATCCAGCGCGGCCTGGAACGCGATGCTTTGCTCGAAGTCGGGCGCCATTTTCCGATAGTCCGGATCTCCACTGTTCTGTTCGTCGACCAATGCCGCCATTTTTTCGAATGTGGCTCGCACCTGGGCTAGACTCACGATTCCGTGATGCAGCCAGTTGGCGATGTGCTGGCTGGAAATCCGCAGCGTCGCCCGGTCCTCCATCAGTCCCACGTGGTGGATATCCGGTACCTTCGAGCAACCCACCCCCTGGTCCACCCACCGCACCACGTAACCCAGAATACCCTGGGCATTGTTGTCAAGCTCCCGCTGGATCTCGTCGTCCGTCAACTCCCTGTCCAGCAGGGGCGGCGTCAGGATTTCGTCCAGGCTCGCACGCGCCCGCCGGGCAAGCTCCGCCTGCCTTGCCGCCACGTCCACCCGGTGATAGTGCATGGCGTGCAGCACCGCCGCAGTGGGAGACGGCACCCACGCCGTGCTGGCCCCCGATTCCGGATGTCCGATCTTGGTCTCCACCATATCGCGCATCTCGTCGGGCATCGTCCACATCCCTTTCCCGATCTGTCCACGGCCGCTGAAACCGGTCTCCACCCCCACGTCCACGTTCCAGTCCTCGTACGCCGCAAGCCATGGTTGCGCCCTGATGTCGGCCTTCGGATGCATCGGGCCGGCCTCCATGCTCGTGTGGATCTCGTCGCCGGTACGGTCCAGGAAACCGGTATTGATAAACACCACGCGATCCCGCGCCTCCCGGATCGCCGCCTTCAGATTCACGGTGGTCCGCCGCTCTTCATCCATAATGCCGATCTTGATCGTATTTCGCTCCATACCCAGCGCCGCCTCCACGCGTTCGAACAGGACGATCGTGGCCGAGACCTCCTCCGGGCCGTGCAGCTTGGGTTTCACGATGTAGATGCTGCCCGCGCCGCTGTTGATCAATTTCCCTGTTCGCTTCATGTCGTGTTTGGCGGCGAGCGCGGTCACCATCGCGTCCAGGAATCCCTCTGGGATTTCCTCTCCGTCGTCAGTCGTAACGCTATCGGTGTACATATGGATGCCGACGTTCCGCACCAGCAGAAGACTGCGTCCCCGCAGGGTGAGTCTCCCTCCGTCCGGCGCCGTGAACTCCCGGTCCGGACTCAGCCGCCGTGTCATCGGCCGGCCGCCCTTTTCGAAAGTCGTCTCCAGCGTGCCCCGCATGATGCCGTTCCAGTTTCGGTATACCAGCGCCTTGTCCGCGGCATCCACGGCCGACACCGAATCCTCGCAGTCCTGGATCGTCGTTACCGCCGCCTCCAGAAGGACGTCCCTGACCCCCGCCGCATGCGCGGCGCCCACCGGATGGCTCGGGTCGATCCGGATCTCGATGTGCAGCCCGTTGTTCACCAGGAGCACAGCCGAGAGATCGCCGTCGTCTCTTTTATATCCCCGGAACTGCCCCGGATTCGCCAGGCCGACCTCCGTGCCGTCCCGAAGCGTTGCAACCAGCCGGCCGACACCATCCACTACCTCAACCGCAAATCGAGTGACCTCCCGGTAACGGCCGGACGCCAGACCCGCCGCGTCATCCAGAAACGCCTCCGCCGCGTCGATCACCTTCGCACCGCGGACCGGGTTGTAGGCTTCGCCCTTCTCCGCCCCGGGTTCCTCCGGAATCACGTTCGTTCCGTACAGCGCGTCGTAAAGGCTGCCCCACCGCGCATTGGCCGCGTTCAGCGCATACCTGGCATTGTCCACGGGAACCACCAGCTGGGGGCCGGCCACCGTGGCGATTTCGGGGTCAACGCGGGCAGTGGTCAGCTCGAAATGGTCGCCCTCCGGCACCAGGTAGCCGATATCGGCCAGGAACGCGCGGTACTCCTCCGCGTCCAGGGACCGGCCCTTCCTCTCACGATACCAACCGTCCATCTTCTCCTGGATCCTGTCTCGCATGTCAAGCAAATCCCGGTTTCCCGGACCGAGGTCCCGTACCATCTCTCCAAGCGCCGTCCAGAATGCATCCGGGTCGACATCCGTACCCGGGGCGATCTCGTCTCTCACCAGATTGTAAAGGACTTCGTTTATTCTCAGGCCGCCAATCTCAACCGCCATCGTTCCGCTCCTTTGTGTTCCTTTAAAAAATCGGGATCCCGCTGTCAAGATAACCAGAACAAAATGGCGGCACAAAAAGAAACCCCGGCCCGGTTCCCCCGCGAATTGATTCACCTCCCGCGCCGCCGGCTCAGCGTCCGGATTTCATCTGAAGCGCCAGATCGCGGGTACGCTGTTTGTACCCCTCAACCCCTTCCTGAGCATAAGTGAGGTCGGCGGCCGGGTCCACTTCTCCATCGTCGTTGACGTGCTGGCCCTGCAGCCTTCCCTTCACCGCAACGGTATCCATCAGCACCCGCATCAGTGCGCCAAGGTGTCTCTCGTCCCGCCGGGCCACGTGCAGCGTGGCGTTCGGAATCCCGCGCGCGGAAAAGTCCCGGGCCGTGCCCAGGTACGAGGCCGACTGCGCCTCGCCCATTCGAAGCCCGCCGAACGCGGCCATCTCGCCGCCGATCTCCGCACCGTCCGGAATCTTCAGATCGCTGCCCAGATCCTCCCAGTGTATGAGGAGAACCACCCTGTCCGCACGACCGGCGACAATCCCGTTCAGAACGGAATGGTTGGCCGCCGGCCCCACGGCGGGAACGACGTGGAGGCCGCCGCCCCGCTCCTGCAGCGACTCATCGTAGAGCTGCTGGAACCAGTCTCCCAGGCGGCGGTTGTCCGCGTAATTGTAGAATACCAGCGTATTCCTCTCGCTTAAGCTCTCCTGAAGATGCAGCCACCGGGCGAGACGGAAGGCGATATTCCGCTCATCCCCCCGGGGCAGGCGCCAGCGGGCATCGGCCCAATCCACCCCGTCGAGCAATTCACGCACGCGTGAACCGGGGGACGTCCCGGTTGCGGCTGTCATCGCCAGAAAGAACGTCCCGACCGGTGAAAACGCCGAAAATCTGCCGCCCACGCCCTCCGGCACCGGCAGCAGCGCGTCACCGTAGAACGGTCGCTCCCGGTGCAGTTCAGAGAGCGCGCTCCCGGGGTCCGTGCCGGTTGTCGCTGCAATGTGGCGATGCCATGCTTCGGCGCCCCATTGAACGTGGCGTGAAAGCCAGTCCCTCACCACCATCAACGCGCTGATGGTCTCACCCGTGCGCCCGGATTTGCTGATCACGTTGAACAGGGTGCGGTTCAGCATCCCGCGCCGGGTCAGCATGTCCAGCAGCCCGCCCAGCCGGCGGGGGTCGAACGTATCTCCCGCAAAATAGACTTCCGGCGCCC
>CAZKDZ010000016.1:0-20991 GCA_964551635.1 uncultured bacterium
GACGGACGGAACCGAACTGGAAGATCGGGTACGAATCGGCATCCGGCCGGCCGTGCCGGTGATATCGAAGGCGTCTTTCGCACCCATACTCATCGGAAACCGCCAGACGTACCACGCCGAGTGGTTCACCAGACGCCCCACGCGCGGCGCTCTGCTCTATCGTTCGTCTACGTCCACGCGTGAAGACACCCTGTTCTCGGAAGTCATCTACACCCGTCATCGAGTCACCCTGCCTCCGGACCTCGAACCGGGTCCCCTGGAATATCGAATCATGGCGCGGGACGCCGCGGGACAGGTCGTGTTTTCCGATCCGTTGACATTTGAAGTGAATCCGCTTCGTCTCTCCTCCCGTGGATTTGTTCAGATCGACACCCTGCCCGACGGGTATCTTGCAAACGAGACCGCCGACTTCGACATGGACGGGCGGCCCGAAGTCGTATTGATGCCCTACGTCAGCGGCCGTCTCTACAACACGAACCTGATTTTGGAACGCGGCGACGACGGGAACTTCACACCCGTTTTCCGGACGAACGATTCGTTTCTTCCCTGGGCCCTCGGCGACGCGAACAACGACGGACGCACCGACCTTCTGGGCATTAACTTTCCACGCACCAACATCGCGCGTCTCCGGCTCTTTGTCGGGACTCCGTTTCCTTCCGAAACCCTGCTGGATCTCCCTGAAGCCCAGGGCGGCGAAATCATAGATGTCGACGATGACGGCAGAAACGAGATCGTGGCGCTTTCGGCGCTGACAAGGGACATTCGTATATTTGAGAGTACGAGAGAAGGCGCTTTCATTGGAGGCGCCACCCTCTCGAATCCGACAGAGGGCTCCAACTGGCCGGGTCTCCGGCCTGTCGTCGCGGATCTGAACGGCAATGGACGGAAGGAAATCCTCACCGGCGATGACGACGGAGACCTCTGGATCCATGAAGCCGTGCAGGGAGGCGGTTTCGCGCAGACCTGGGAACTGGCGGGCAGCGACAGCACCAACACACAGTGGATTGGCGGAGGGGCCGATATCGACAATGACGGCGATGTGGAGTTCGCCGTCGCGCGAGCGGCGGAAGACCGGAACGACGCGCTCAACGGCCGGTGGAACCTTGAAATCTACAGCGCGGACGGACCGTGGTCCTATACTCTGGAATGGTCGATTCGGGTCTCGGGTGTGATCTCGACGGGAAACGGCATTGCGACGGGGGATGTGGACGGCGACGGTATTCCCGACCTGGCCGTCTGCCTGCTCCCGGACCTCTACCTCATTCGCGCCACCGGGCCGGATTCGTACGAGCCATTCTGGCACGAGACCGTTTCATTGACGTACCGTCCCCTCATTGCGGATCTGGACAGGGATGGTAAAGCGGAGCTGCTCTACAACCGGGACGGCGCCGTGCGCGTGATGGAACGTATCGAGCCGGGTATCGGGAGGATGCTCCAGGTCGTGCATGCCCATCCGCTGGGACCGGACAGCGCCCGGCTCGCGTGGACGCTCCTGGAAGACGGAGCCGCCTATCGTATCCTGCGCGGCGTCAATGGAAGTTCGCTCAACGCCGTAGTCGACAGGCTTACGGGAAATACGTACACCGACACCGGCCTGACCGAAAACAGAGTGTATCGCTACGTTGTGGTTGCCACGCTGCCGGATGGCGATGAAATTCGCTCCGAATCGCACACCGTGCGCCCCAATCCCGCGCCGGAGCTGAGTCGCGTGGAAGTTCTTCATGAGAACAGTCTCTCGCTCACTTTCAGCGAACCGATGTCCGCCGGAACGGCCGATCCGCACGGATACTCCGTCGCTCCAAACCTGGGTCGTCCGACCTCGGTGATTCTTGACCGTACGAGCCGGCGCTCCCTGCTGTCGTTTTCAATGTCGTTTGAAGCCGGCCGTGAGTACACCGTTACGTGTTCCATGGCCGCCGACACGACCGGCGTACCTCTCGCTTCCAGATACAGGACCCAATCGTTTACGTCCGGGCGGACCACCTATCCTTCTGCGGCAGTCGCCGATTTCGACGACAGCGGCAGGGTTGATTTTTCAGACTTCCTGCTCTTTGCAAGCGCCTTCGGCACCACCGATCCACGGTTCGATCTGGACGACGACGGCAACGTCGCATTCTCGGACTTCGTGCGTTTTGCCCTCCTGTTCGGCAAGGTGGTATAGGCTACGGGTCTCAGGTCTCGACGCGTCGCTTCTTTATCCATTCGAATGCCCAGACAAGGGCGAACCCGCCGAATAACGCAACCTTTACCCAGACCGCCTCCTCCCACACCCCTTCGCTCGCGTATCTGATCAGCACATGATATGAAATGGCGATCAGGCCCGTAAAGATCAGCCAGGCCGGCTGCCGGTAGAAAACCATGAAGGGTATCATCCAGATCGCATACCAGGGGTGCAACGTTGGCGTAAGCAGCAGGAAGGCGCCAATGAGGAAGAACCCTGCCTGAATTGGCGGCATCCTGCTGAACGTGAGGAGAAGCACTGCGCCGGCGAACCCGAGCGCAATGACAGTGCGAGCCCAAAGCGGGTCATCGAGCACGTAGCTGAGGACATCGAAGACCGGCGCATTGAAGCTCCAGTGTTCGGCATAAGTGAGAAAGCCCGCAAAGAGGGTGTCTCCGGCACCCCTGTAGGGCAGGTACCCGGCCGCCGCCGCGGCGGTGAAAATCAGTACAGGCCCGACGGCCTGCGGTCTGAAGCCGGCCGGCAATCGTCCTTCAGAACTTCCGGAGATTCTCCCGCAGATCCAGCGATAAAAAACCGGAACCAGGCAGATGGCAAGGAACTTGCTCAAAAAGGAAAGGGCCAACGCGGCGAATGCCCTCGCATAACCTCCAACCTGGAGATAGAGGAATGCAATAACCATGAAGGAAACACCCAGCGCATCCAGGTGGCCGTTGCCCGCCACCTCTATCGGCAGCAGCGGATGCCAGAGGTAAATGAGCAATTGTCCCGGATGCTGATCGTAGAGTCGTATCAGGCCCAAAAGAAACCAGGCAGTCAGCAGGTCGAAGAGGACGAGGCCCGCCTTTATGGTCCAGATCGACGGATGTATGAGATAACAGATGCGGAAGAATATCTGTGCCAGAGGGGGATAGATGGTGGGTACGTGGGGGTGGTTTACACGAGGGTGGATATCGTCGTCCCTGAGGTGGTCCAGCGCTTCGGAAGCAGGCGGATACACATAGGGGTTAATCCCCGCTGCCTGCACCCGTCCGTCCCACAGGTACCGATAAATGTCGTCCGAAAGGCCGGGGGCGGAAAACAGCAGAATGATGCGGAACAGAATGCCAAACAGCACGACAGTCTTCAGAGACGCCCCGGAACATCGGTAGACCGCCGCCAGATAGAGGACCATCCACAGCCCGAACAACAGAAAAAAAAGCGGCATCCTGTACCGGGTTTCGCCCAGTGCCAGTATGCCGAACGCACACACGCCGATCAAGCAGCCGCAAATTGAAAATCCTCTTTTTCCAACCTCCATACGCGCACCGTTTGACTGCCGCGCTCACACAGTGTCTTTTCGCGGAATACGGAACACTATCGGCGGAGCGAAACAACCCGGGCCCTGCGCTGCATTACCTCGTCCGGTACGAGTTCGCGGATTGTATTTCGACTCTCCCGGTCCATTGCCCAGTAGTCCTCGATCCGAAATCGTCGGCCGTTCTCGTCCGTTACCGTGATCGACGGCGGCTCCGAACCGTCCAGCGCCTCCCGGTCCTGCGTTCGGAATACGATCTCACCATCTTCCGTGACGACAGTCCATTCACCGCCCGTTCCTCGAGGCGCCACCGACAGGATTTCCAGGATTCGTGGAATATAGTAGGCGTCCTTCAACGCGGCGTTCAATATTTCCTGAGAGTCCGCGTCCAGTGCACCGGGATCTTCAATCAGACAGATCTCAAGTCCGTCTTCTCCCAAAAGCCCCACGAAGCGGTCGGGGCTGCTTCTGGGGAACGCCCTCGCAACCCGGGCTACAGGTTGAACACTGTCCCCGACAACGGCCATCAACCCGTTCTTGCGCTGGATCAGCCGGATTTTCATTGAATCCTTATTCAAGCGAATCAGGAATCGACCGCCTATCGGGCGATGCGGTAGTCCGGATCTCGCCGGAAAACAATCTCGCCACGTTTGAAAACCCGAACCGTACCTGTAGACTCCGAAACCGCCACTGCGATCGCATTGGTGTTCTTGGAAACCGCCGCCGCGGCAACATGACGTGCACCCAACCCCTTGGGCAGGGTGAGACCCCTTACGAAGGAGGAGATATAGCGACAGCCTGAGCGTATTACACCATCCTCCTGGACGATGAAGGCGCCGTCCATCAGGGCAACCTCCTTAACGCCTTCGCGGTTTTCCGGATCGCAGATGTTCCGCTCCCGACTTGAATACCCGCGGAACGGATCATACGTCATCACGCGTGAATCGGCCAGGACGCGGTCGGAGTCCCCCAGGACGAAGAGGGTGCCCACCTGCTCTCCTTCCCGGCCTTCACGTCCGATGTCCAGGGCGATATCCAACACGGACTTGAACACTTCAACGGGCAGATCGTCTGCCAGTTGAGCCAGGCTCTCCAGATCGAAGTCCTCGAACTCCCAGCGGGTATCCACGGTCACAAGTGTGTCCACGCCAGTGTGTTCCATGACATTTGCAAGGCAAATCAGCAGGCTTCCCTTTTTGATGTGACCGGCCTCCATGCCCAGCACAATGCCCTGCCGTACCCGTTCCAAATGGGAGAAATCGTCGGAATCAAGCCTCAGCCTGCGAACTCCCAGACTCTCGATGCCCTGAAGGAACCGATTGCGTCGGGTGACCAGCAGCACCGGACACGAATCATTCAGGGATTGTACCGCGGGCCTGGTCACGCCGGAATCCGCCACGAGCAGCACGAAATCCGCGCCAATCTCGCCGGAGAGACCGGCGGCCGTTTTCAACAACGCGTGTGCTCTGGACCGTTCCTGTATTGCCACGTGTGCTATCTCCTGGACCCGAATCTGCGTTTCCTCCCGTACGTTACCGGTCCCTCGCTTTGTTGTACGGACACACCGTCATCCGGTACCGGATCCGGTGCGTCTTCGGCGGAGAGAAACTCGGGCGGAATTTCCCGGGCGAGGATCGTGGGTCCGCAGTCGAAGAATTGGATCCCGTCTTCGGCGGCCTTTCTTGCCTCCACCCGTATGACGGCCCCCGGTCCCCGCCGGTGACCCGCAAGCCGGCGCGCAACATCAGCGCCAAAAGAGAGGTGGACGTATTGCCTGTCCACGGGCTTCATGCCCCGTGTCAGAATGTCTTCCACTTCCGATTCGATCGCGCCCTTGTAAAGGTGTTCCGGAGGTTCCACAGGATCTGTTCCCAGGTCCATCTGGAAACTGTGACCGTAGCGCGCACGGATCCGCCCGTCGACGATCTCGAACCGTTTCTTGGTGGCTTTGTAAACCAGTGCTTCCACATCACCGGCGTCGATATCGGCATCCTGCTTTTTCAATGCGGCTATTACGGCGTCGAAATCCGCGAAGCCGTACCCATCGACCTGGATGCCGAACTCTTCAGGCCGATGCCTGAGCATCAGTGAAAGCAGCTTGGATACCCTGACTGGAGATCGGTAATCGTCCATCTGTTTATTCCTCCGAATGACAGGCTGAAGGCTCGATTCAGTTTGAATATGCTGAAGGTCGCTGCCGCACGGGCCGGGGACGTGCCGGAACGATCCGGCCAAACGGGGCAGACGCTAAAAAGGATCGTCGCGGTAAGTCTCGTACTCTTCAAATCTCAGATAATCGCTCATGAACCTCAGGTTCACGCTTCCGGTCGGTCCATTGCGTTGCTTGCCGATAATGACCTCGGCCTTGTCCGGTTGTGGATTGCCTTCTTCATCGGGTATTCCGTACACCTCCGGCCGATAGAGAAACGCGACCACGTCGGCGTCCTGTTCGATGCTGCCGCTCTCGCGCAGGTCGGACAGCAGCGGCCGCCTGTCCGTCCGGGCCTCGACCGCGCGGGACAACTGCGCGCATGCGACAACGGGCAGGTCGAGTTCCTTGGCCAGCGCCTTGAGCGATCGTGAAATACTTGCGATTTCCTGTTCCCGGTTGTCCGCTCGCGCCGAGGTTGTCATCAGCTGGAGGTAATCCACGACGATCATGCCGATGCCGTGCTCCAATTTGGCGCGGCGGGCTTTGGCCCGCAGTTCCATCACGGAGATGCCCGGCGTGTCGTCAATAAATAACGGCGCCTGCGACAGCTTTCCGGTCCAGGTTACCATCCGCTCCCACTCTTCGTCTGACAGCTTTTCGGTGCGCAGTCGATGCGAATTCACCCGGGCTTCGGCGCAGAGCAATCGTATCGCGAGCTGTTGCATGCTCATTTCGAGCGAGAAATAGAGTACCGGAATTTCCTCTGCAACGGCGGCATTTCGCGCCATACAGAGCGTCAGCGCCGTTTTTCCCATTGAAGGGCGCGACGCAATGATGATCAGGTCTGAAGGCTGCAGCCCGGCCGTTTTCCTGTCAAGTTCCGCATATCCGGTGGTAACGCCCGTAAGGGCGCCTTCCTGTTTCTGGACCTTTTCAATGTGTTCAATCGTCTCGTGCAATTTGGACTGCAGCGGCACGACGCCCTGTCCTAGACCGCCTTCCGCGATCCGGAACACACGCTGCTCGGCCCTGTCGATCACCGCGTCGACCTCTTCCGCCTCGTCATAACACTCCGCGATCGTCTGCGTGGACACGTCGATCAGCCTGCGGCGCTGAGCCCGTTCGAGTACGATCCTGGCGTGGAACTCCGCATTTGCGCCGGTCGCCATCTCGCCGCCGAGGCTGGCAACGTAGGCGTATCCGCCCACGTCTTCGAATTGACCGCGGCGCTTCAGTTCCTCAGCAACCGTCACCTCGTCAACCGGCAGTCCCCGCTCCGACAGCGCGAGTATGGCCGCGTAGACGCGGCGGTTTGCCGTATGGTAGAACGCCGTCTCGTCGCCAAGGACCTCAATCACACGGCTTATGGACGCGTTGTCGATGAACATGGCGCCCAGCACTGCCCGTTCGACTTCCAGCGCCTGGGGCTGGGGACGATCGGCAGCTGTCTGTGCGCTTGTTGGTTGGGAAGCCATGGGATCGATAACCAGAGGAAACCGTGTCCGAAAACCGGGATGCGGGACACGTGGATGCGCCTATCCGGCCGCGCTGTCGTACACGCGCCTGAGCCGTTGTAAATCCTCCCAGGCGGGGCGCTTCCACTGCCGATTTCGCAGCAGCGCGGCAGGGTGGTAGGTGGGAATCAGATGAATGCCGCGGTAGGAAAACAGCCGACCCCGCAGACTGCCCATCGGTTCATCGGTTTCCAACAGGGTCCGCGCGGCGAACAGACCAAGGGCACAGATCGCAACCGGCTGTATGAGCTCGATCTGCCGTTCGAGAAAGGGCGTGCACGCGCTCACTTCTTCCGGCTTCGGGTCCCGGTTACCCGGCGGCCTGCATTTGATTACATTCGCAATATAGACCTCTTCACGCTGAAACCCGATGGCCTCGATCATGCGGGTGAGCAGTTCTCCGGCCGGGCCGACGAACGGCAGTCCCGTCCTGTCTTCTTCCGCCCCGGGCGCTTCGCCGACAAACATCAGATCTGCGTCCGGATTGCCGCTGCCGAAGACAACGGTGCGCCGGCTCTCACAGAGACCGCACATCCGGCAGTCACGGATCGATTCGTGAAAGCCGGCAAGCCGGGCATCCTCGTCGTTGCGCGCGAGACTGAACTCACTCAGGCCGAATTCCGCCTGCGTTTCAACGAACGTCCGGACTGCGTCCAGGGTCGCTTTTGTCTCAACGTCTAGGTCCACCGTTCTTTCACCCAATCCAGAATCCTGTCTGCAACCTCGAGCTTGGACATTTTCGGCAATGGTTCCGCCTCGCCCCCGTCAATCAGCGTGACCACATTGGTGTCCACACCGAACCCGGCGCCGGAAACGTTCAGATCGTTCAACACGATTAAATCGAGGTATTTCTCTTCGAGTTTCTTTCTTGCGTTCGACAGACCATTCTCCGTTTCCATGGCAAATCCAACCACGATCCGGCCATTCTTCCGGGCGCCCAGGCCCACCAGGAAATCTTCATTCGCAACCAGATCCAGCGTGAGCCCGTTGGCGTTCTTCTTGATTTTTGCGGTGGAGACGACTCGAGGCCTGAAGTCCAGAACCGCCGCGGTCATGACCAGAGCATCCGCCCCCTCAAATTCCGATTCGGTCGCCGCGCGCATTTCAGAAACCGTTCTCACTCGAATCAGATCCACGCCGGCGGGCGGATCCAGATTGCCAGGGCCGCTCACCAGAACGACTTCCGCGCCACGCTGCCTCGCGCGGCGGGCTACCGCGTACCCCATCTTTCCCGTGGATCGATTCGTGATAAAGCGAACCGGGTCGATGTCTTCTTCCGTCCGACCTCCCGTAACGACGATCTTTCGACCTGCAAGATCTCCAGATGTCACGGCCGTGGAGACGGCTTCAGCGACAATTCGCTGCGGTTCCGCAAGCCGACCCATTCCGCTGCGGCCGGAAGCAAGCACGCCTTCCTCGGGACCAATCAGGCAATATCCCGTATCGGCAAGTCGCTGGAGATTTCGTTGTAAGGCAGGGTGGCGGTACATTGCCGTTTCCATTGCCGGCGCCAACATCACGGGTGCCTCGCTGGAAAGCACGGTGCAGGTCAGCAGATCGTCTGCCAGACCATTTGCCATCTTGCCAATAACATTGGCCGTCGCGGGCGCAATCAGAATCAGGTCGGGCCATTCGCCAAGCTTGACGTGAATTACCTCCGGGTCTCCGGTCTCTGGAAACAGTTCGGTGTAGACACGGTGGCCTGAGAGCGCCTCAAACGTCAGAGGTTGGATGAACTTCAGCGCCGCCGCTGTCATCGCCACACGCACTTCGGCGCCTTCACGCTGCAGGCCGCGAAGTACTTCAACGGCCTTGTAGGCGGCAATCCCGCCGCTAATTCCCAGCAGGATCCTCATCTTTGACCGAATTGCCATCTTCCGTTTCCATTTCTTCATCGACGTCGTACAAGATTTTCACTTTTCCCGTCGAAAGACGATCAAGCGACAGCGTCGTAGGTTTTTCCGCCTCGCCGGAAACGTCTCTCGCCATCCGGGCCTGGTTGATCCGGCGGGACTCTCTCGACGCGGCGCTGACCGCCTCGTATGGGTTTACGGCGTCGTTGCTGATCTCTTCGAGAAAGAAAATCCGTGACATTTGGACAAAATCCTCCGTCTGTATGGGCGTGGTTTCCGTTGGTCGACCACAGGTATTGTTTACGCGCGCATGACTGAGTCGATCCGCCTGCCGCAATCTTCCTTCTAACAGTCCGTTGATAAAGTCGCTCTGCAGGCGAGGCCGAGCAACGCAGTATTTCGACCGCAATGTCCGGCCGCAGCCCGGATTGACTTTTTCGACGGGCTGCTAAGTCACATTCAGGCGGCCGAATTCATTGAGTAGATCCGGCGTTCGCCATGGCCTGCGCCGTTCAACGCGAATCAGTTCCTGCACGTCGGAAACGGCACGATCCAGATCGCTGTTGACGACGAAATAGTCGAACTCCACGGCTTTTTCAAGTTCAGACCTTGCGTTCTCCAGCCTGCGCTTCAAGGCCGCAGCCGTCTCGGTCCTGCGTCCACCAAGGCGCTGTTCAAGCACCTTGGGTGATGGCGGGAGTACGAACACGCTTACGCACCGTTCCTTCAGCAATCGCTTCCACGCGGCCGCGCCCTGCACGTCTACCACGAGCAGCACGACGCCGTGTTTTCCAATTGCGCGCGCAATCGCCCTGAATGATGCGCCGTAGAGGAAGCCGTACACCTCCGCGTATTCGAAGAAACATCCTTCTTCCAGCCCGGAACGAAACGCATCCTCCGAAACGAAATGGTAGTCGACGCCGTCCGTTTCGTTATGGCGTTTTTCGCGTGTGGTGGTGGTCACGCATCGCCGCAGCGTGTTATCGCGTTCCAGGAGTCCCTGTCGGATGGATGTCTTTCCCGCACCCGCGGGACCCGAGAGTATCACGACGAACGACTCGGGATCGCGATCGAGTTGGTGTTGAAGGGCCTCAATTCCGAACGATTTTTCCATCTGTGGAACCGTTCACGCCGTCATTCTATATTCTGCACCTGTTCTTTGAGCTTCTCGATCTCTTCCTTGACCCCGACCACCAGATGCGCAATTTCCGCATCGCCGGCCTTGGACCCGATTGTGTTCGCCTCGCGGAGCATCTCCTGGAGAAGAAAATTCAGGCGCTTTCCGATCGGCTCTTCGCGGTCGAGCGTCTTCAAAAACTGTTCGTTGTGACTGTGGAAGCGGACCGTTTCCTCGGTAATATCGATGCGTTCCGAAAGGAGGGCGATCTCCGTAAGGAGGCGGTTCTGGTCGACATTTTCCGGAGCGATGAGTTCCCGCAGTTTCTCGTCGATCCTCCTGCGCGTGGACTCCACCTGTCCGGGCGCCAGGTCCTGTATCTTTGCGATCAGATCCTGGAGAAGATGGATGCGCTGGACGAGATCCGCCGCCAGCTGCCTGCCTTCCGCGGCGCGCATCGACTGGCATTGGGCAACGGCCTGTTCACAGGCCGGCGCTACCGCCTTCCAAACGGCATCCAGATCCGGTGCGCTGGACTCGAACTCGAAGACATTCGGCATCAAAGCGACCTGCATGGGATCAGGTGCAGCTGACACCCCCAGGCGGGATTGCAGCCGGACAAGCCCGTCCCGGTATCCCTCGAAGACTCGTTCGTTCAGAACCGGGATTCCCTGTCCAAGTGCGTCGCCAGCCACATTCAGCGAGACCCGTATGTGGCCGCGGGAGAAAGCCGAGAGCACGAGGTCTCTGATCCTTTGTTCCAGTGGAGACAGGTGTCTGGGCAGATGGACGGATACCTCGCCGTAGCGCCCGTTGACGGACCGCAGCTCCACCGACGCCCGATAGCCGTCGGTTTCGACTTCCCCCCTCCCGAATCCCGTCATGCTGACAACCATGCGTTCTCCCGCTTCTATGCCGTACAACCTGCGTAAAATTATGAAACTCAAAAAGATAGCACATTCAACAGAAGTTGTCAACCCACAAACCCCGGAAACTGCCTGGAAAATAACACGATAAACTTCGAGGAAACGAGACTACGAAAAACGAGACTACGAATAGACGAGACTACGAAACTGCGAAAGACGAAACGGCGAATAAACGAAACTACGAGACTGCGAAACTACAAAAAGACGAAAAAGCGGGAATATATCATCCGTCTTCTGGTTTACTCGTATTCTCGTATTACCAAACTACGAATTGCGTGAAATGCGCGGATAATCCGTGGCTGAGGTCAATTGCCAAAAGAGGCCCAGAACCTCAATGTTGCGCGTCAGCCTGGCAGTGCAACGATTTTCATCACTATGGGTGCCCCATGCGGGGCATGACAACTGTTTTAAATTTACCGGTGAGTTCACGAGTGCGAGCGAAAAAGCGGCGGTCGAGGCGGGAAAATCCGCCCAGATTCAATGTATCGCGGCTGCGCACCCTCGCCACTCCCGGGTGGGTTCGACCAACGCCGACCGGCGCTTTTCAGCCTCCCGAAGACCGCCGGGAATTTTTAGACAGCTTCTCGGTTGCGATACCGAAAATTCGAATTGCCCCGTGGAAGGCGCAGGCGTATATTCACGAAACGCACTGTTAACACGTCGGTCAGCGCCGGCTTCTCACGCGCCGAAAGGAAACGTAATGTACGATAGAACCCGTTCTGCGGCGATGTACTTCTGCGCTCTATGTTTGTGTCTGAGCGGCGTCCTCGCGCCTGCCGCACATCCATCGGAAAAGGACCTGGTCAAAACGGAGGTCCATCAGGTCGGGCGGGATTCGGAAGATCAATACATCGTTTTTTTGCGTAACAGCGAGACCGCACGACTTCTGCCTATATGGATCGGTCCCTGCGAAGCGATGGCAATCTGGCGCAAACTGAAGGACGAGACGTTTCCCCGACCGTTCACCCACGATCTGTTCTACAACGTGCTGCAGGAGGCCGGCGTCCGCCTAAGATCCATTGTCATCGACGAACTTCGCCCATTGAAGGAAGGGGGTATGGGGAGTACATACTTTGCCGTACTTACCCTGCAGGGTCCTGACGGAACGACGTTCAAAATGGACGCGCGTCCGAGTGATTCAATGGCGCTGGCCGTTCGAATGGGCCTTCCGGTCCACGTCGTTCGCGGCATCATCGAAAGCCACGGCATCCCTGAAAACGAGGCGCCTCCGAAACCGGCCGCGCCTCGAAAGACACCCAGGTACTTCTGACCACAAGAAGGAATCGCACTTCCACCGGCGGAATCGTTTCAACCCCCTGCCGGCCCGCCGCTGCGCCTTCGAAACGGGAAGCTCGCGAGGGTGCATCTACCGGAAGATTCACGACACCACATCGAAATCGTGTACGTCCTCGCCAGCCTCGATTGACAGAATATCGAGCGCGGCTGATGCGCCCTGGCCGGCGGAAATAATCGCCTGTGTCTTGCGCAGCCGCGTACTCCATCCCACCACGTAGAGTCCTTCAACCGCCGTGCGTCCGTCCCTGTCGCACTCCAACCCGTCCGGGCCTCTTTCCAGACCGATACTCACGCCGAGCTTCACATTGGTGCCGGCCGCCAGAATCAGATATTGCCCTTCGCAGGTGGCTCCACCCTCCGTGGTCAACGTGAATCCGGTCGGGGTTTTTTCGATTCCGGCAACCTGCACGTCCTCGATGCTTGCACCCTGTGACTCGACCTGATTCCGGGAGATGCGTTGAAACTCGCTTCCGGTCAACTCGGGAATCCCCAGGTAGTTGTAAAGCATGGCCTTATGCATGGGGGTTGTATTCTGACCGAACACCGCCACATCCATGCCGTTCTTGGCCAGAAACAGGGCCGCGCTCAGTCCTCCCGGACCATCGCCTACCACCAATACCGATGCCATCTCATCCTCCTGTCAGGGCGTTTAATGCATCTTGAGTCTGCGTTTGGCTCTGTTCGCGTCTTCTCACGAAGGTTGCCGTAACAATGCGTCCAACTGGGTTGGTGTGGTTACCGGCGCCGAACAGACCGAATCTCTACACACGTACGCGGTAGGTCTTCCATTGGCCGCCGTTTTGTCCGAAAGGATTGGAATGCGCCGGGACAGATCTTCTCTTTCGTCCGGACCCGCAAGAACGATCACACGCCTGGATGGCAGTCGTCCGTAAGCTGTCTTCAGGAGATCTTTCGTCGCTGAATCCTCCGGATCGCCCACCAGTACGATCTCAACCGGACGTCTGGTAAAAGTATCCAGGCCGCAAAGCATCTGGCCGAATCCGGACGGCATTTCTCTGAGCATCGGCTCGAACAGCTTCAGCGTCAGTTCCGCCTTATTCCACAGATCCGGCCGGTCGAGAATCGTACCCAGGCGTATCAGAGAGGCAACGGCCATCGAATTTCCGGACGGGATTGCGTTGTCGTACGGGTTCTTTGAGCGGACGATCAGCTTTTCATACGACCCTCCGGTAAAGAAGAAACCACCCTGATCCGGATCCCAGAATTCCCGGAGCATCATCTCCGTGAGCGTCTCCGCCGCATTCAGCCAGCGAGGATCGAAGGAGGCCTCGTAGAGGTCGAGCAGTCCGCTGCCGAAAAAGGCGTAATCGTCCTGATAACCCGGGAACCGCGCCCGCCCGGCGTTGTACGTGTGCAGCAGACATCCGGACTCCGTCACCATGTGGTCGAGTATGAAGCGGGCCGCGTTCTGTGCCGCCTCCAGATACTCCGGTTGTCCGAGAACCTGATAGGCACGCGCAAAAGCCGAGATCATCAGCCCGTTCCAGCTCACCTGGACTTTTTCGTCCCGATCCGGCCTGGTCCTACTCTCGCGCACGTCTGCCAATACCTCCCGTCCACGCCGCGTCGCATCATCCAGGCGCTCCAGGTCCACATCCAGGAATCGGGCCAATTCAGGCGCTTCAACCGGAATATTCAGGATGCTCTTGCCGTGTTCAAAATTACCCTCCGGGCGCACATCGTAGTACCGGCAGAACAACCTGCCTTCTTCCTCGCCCAGCAGCGCGTGCACCTCCTCCTGGTCCCAGACGAAAAACCTGCCTTCCTCCCCTTCGCTGTCCGCGTCCTGAGTGGAGTAGAATCCGCCCTGCGGGTCGGTCATTTCACGGATGACATAGGACAGTGTTTCCTGTACAATCTGCCGAAACAGCGGCTCTTCGGTGTGTTGGAAGGCTTCCAGATAGAGCACGGTCAACAGGGCATTGTCATACAGCATTTTCTCGAAGTGAGGGACCAGCCAGCGATGGTCAACCGAGTACCGGTGAAAACCGCCGCCCAGATGGTCGTATATGCCTCCCCGCGCCATCTTCCGCAGTGTGAGAAGCGCCATATCCAGTGCATTGCGATTTCCGCTTTTCTCGAACTCCCGCAGAAAGACCGATAGATTCATCGTACTGGGAAATTTCGGCTGCGATCCGAATCCTCCGTTTTCCCAGTCAAAATTGCGGGCAATCCGGGAATATCCTTCGGAGAACAATGCTCCCGTCAACTCGCCGTCAAGGTTTCTCAGGTCGGTCAGCCGTTTCAAGCCGGCCATCAGGCGTTCTGCCGTCTCTCCCACCTTACCCCTGTTGTCTTTGTAATGGGTCGCCACGGAGCGAAGTACATCGGGGAATCCCGGACGTCCGTATCTGCTGTCGGGAGGGAAGTAGGTTCCGCCGTAGAACGGTGTTCCGTCGGGTGTGAGAAACACGCTCATCGGCCATCCTCCGGCGCCGGTCATCATCTGTACCGCACTCATATAGATTTCGTCCACGTCCGGACGTTCTTCGCGGTCGACCTTGACGTTAACGAAGAACTGGTTCATCACGGCTGCGATTGCTTCGTTCTCAAACGACTCCCTCTCCATCACGTGGCACCAGTGACAGGCTGAATATCCAATACTAAGGAAAATGGGACGGTCCGCATTTCTCGCCTGTTCAAAGGCTTCGTCGCCCCACGGATACCAGTCTACCGGGTTGTGCGCGTGTTGCAGCAGATAGGGACTGGTCTCGTGTGCCAGTCTGTTTGCAAATCGATGACTATCCATGCAGACTTCCGATATCCCGCGGGCCGGCGGCGCATCCTCAGCACCGGAATGCGTGGCGCTGGCGCGAGGCAGGTCAACTCATTGAAAACACAACAATGTTGAAGCCGGCCGTCCCGGTTTCATCTTCATCAGCCAGCTTGAATTCCACGCGCCCCATCTGTCGGACCAGGTGAAGATTTCCCCCGTGGGGCGGGTTCGGACAAATCTACCACCCGGCAAGACAGCTTCGAGTATGAAATTGCCCAGGGTACATGCCTCGTTCCGGGGCACCTGTATCTCGAGCCGGTTTTCCATGCGCAGATGTTCAAGGCATTTCGCCGGTAAATCCATCCGGATCGGCGCGTAGTCGTTTGCGGGAGGGAGGTTGCCAACCAGCGAGCCGTTGAGGAATATCTCTTTGTCCCGGCGCAGCGCATGCCATCCACAGAACCGCAGGGAAGCGCGCCGAATGTGATTCAAGTCTTCGTAAATCAACCGGGCATCCGGTGGATGGTCCATTTTTTCAAATGCAGAGAGATTTCCGGGACGATGCCAGACGAGTCGTGTCTCGACACCCCTGTTCAAGTGGTGCCACGACGTTTCCACCGAGTCCCGGCCCACCTGAACAATAAACCACCCTGGCGCCGTATTCTCAAGGTATCCCGGCCAGCAGGCCAGCACGTCCTGGGGATACGGCAGCATGTCCTGCACACGATCCAGCGGCGTTGGCATCTCGCTGGACAGGCCGATTGAAGCGCACATGCACTGCAGAACCGGTTGGCCGTCCGTCCGGTGAAGCAACACGTTCTGATTGTGCGTATGCCCGCAAAAATAAGCGTCTAAAGGATGTTTCTGTAATATTTCGGGTAGATCGAGATGGAGGTCGATGTTGGTGAAAAAGGCCCGTGCAAGCGGCCAGACGGGATGATGTCCGAACAGAAACGTCCGATCTATTCCAGCGGCCTCCCGGTCATTCAACGCGAGTTCGAGCCAATTCCGTTGCGCGCCTTTCCTCTTCCAGGTGGGGGTGTCGAGGAAAACAAGCCGGCAGCCGGCAACGTCCAGAAAGAAATACCTCTCCTGGAGGGTGCTGTTCAACCAGCGGCCCAGATACGGTCGAACAACGCTGTCGAATGCCTCAACCCGATCCCTGTTTCCGCACGCGAACAGGAGGGGAATCCCGTATCCCTCGAAAAATTCCAGCCCTTCTCTGATCTCATCAACGGCGAGTTCGACGTCGTGATGCCCTTCAACCAGGTCTCCGGTTATGACCAGAAAGTCCGGGGATACTTCCTTCAGGGAAGCCATCATCGGCATCAGGACATATTGAACGCTTTCGAGATACTGGTCGACCTGCAAGGGCCGAAACGAACCGCCGGTCCCGGCCGCTGGTCGTCCGAACCTGGGATGCAAGAAATGCGTGTCGCCCACCACGGCAAATGTGAAGGGCTTCTCGAGTCGTTCGCCAACCTCCTGAAGATTCATCGGAAAACCTCAAACTCCGCCGCCCGGTGGACCGCCGCCCCGCCGGCCGCCGCCGCGTCCACGTTGAAACCCTCGCCGCATTCTCTCCAGATAGCCATCCAGAATCTTGTCCTGTTTGTCGTTCAACACCGTTTTGACCTTCTCGAACATCGAGCTGCGAAGGCGGCCGAGCTTCTCCATGATCTTCTGCCGGTCGGCGCTATCCCGCATCTCATTCTGCAGTTCGGCCCGTTGGCCGTGAATCTCCATAAGCGCGTTTCGGACCTTAATCAACTGGTCGTCTTTCAGCGCGATCTTACCGTCAAACGCGAGAAAGCTCAGCGTCTGCTCTACGGGCAACATCATTCTGATACGGCCCGCGCCTCCGCGTCGACCCCGTTCACGTCCGCCCCGCCGGTCGGGCTGCGCCGCCGCATCCACGGCAAACGCCAACACGATTAACCCAATCAGCGCAAGACCTGTGATCCCTTCGCTTCGTGTCATCGAAACCTCCATGATGTTGGAATTCGGTTCGGGCGGATGTAATTCGGCCCGGATCAGGCGTCTTTGGTTCTACTTGGACAACCTGAATCCGGGCGGCGTTCCATAATGCGTTGCAGGTCTTCAAGATCAGCAGCCCGCTGAAAAACTCCATCCGGGCTGCGACCGGCCCTTGCGGTCGAAATACTGCGTTGCGCTTCCTCGCCGAATCGAGGGATGGGACTCGGTCGCGCGCCTTGTCTTCGACCACAATGGCTCGGCCTCGCCTGCAGAGCGACTTTCTCAACGGACCGCTAAGCGCCAGGATTGACGCCGGTTGACAGCCGGTCAGGTTCTGATCTGTCGTCGACTCGGGTGGACAGGCGAATTGCGATGGTTTTCCAACAGATTATGCGTACGAATGGGGCCGTGGCGCTCTCGGGTGAACAATGTGTCTACACAGGTAGACACCGAATGGAACGTGAACAACCGGATCGCGTCTGACGACTGAAATCGCAAACTGTTGTTTTAAAAGCGCCTGCGATGAATCGGGGGCGCTTTTTTGTTTTCCGGTACGATGTTTGCACTCGAGACGCTGTTGTATCGCGTGTACGTAATCTGCCAGCATGCCCAACGCTAAATCGGGCTTTCCCTCACCAGACAGGAAGAGCGGACCAGGTTTCGAGAAATGCCCGGGAGTTCCTGCTTTAATTCAGACACGATGGTGGGTGTTCATCCCTCATTCGTCGCGGTGCGGACATTCGCGCGCCGGGCGGGCGAGAGCGAACTGCCCGTGCTGGTTACCGGCGAGTCCGGGACCGGGAAGGAACTCATCGCCCGGGAGATCCACGACTGCAGCCCTCGTGCGGAAGCTCCATTTGTAGTTGTGGACTGCGGTATGCTTGGGAAGGAGATGGGACGCAGCGAACTGTTCGGGCATGTCCGGGGCGCCTTCACCGGCGCCACGGATTCCCGCCCCGGACTGGTTGGGGTCGCACAAGGTGGAACGCTCTTTTTCGATGAGGTGGGTGAGCTCGATGAACCCCTTCAGCGGCAGTTGCTTCGGCTGATCCAGGAAGGCGAATACCGGATGGTAGGCGACCATAGATGGAAAAGCGCGGGCGTCCGGGTTGTTGCGGCGACGAACAGGGAACTGAAGCAGGGGGTTGCAGCGGGGCGGTTTCGAAATGACCTGTATTTCCGCCTTCGGGTAATCCAGCTCCATCTACCCCCGCTGAGGGAACGCAGAAGCGACATTCCGCTTCTGGTCGCACATTTTCTGGAGCGGTTCGCCCGTGTTGGAAAGGCAGCCTGCGGAATGTCCCCGGAGACATTCGCACTGCTGGAAGGATATGACTGGCCCGGGAACATCAGAGAACTGGCGCATGCGATTGCGGGCGCGCAGGCGCTTACCGAGGGTGACGTTATCGGGCCTGATGACCTTCCGGCCGAACTCCGGGACACGGAAAAGGGGCCGGACCGCGGCATCTACAATCTTCCCTACAAGGACGCCCGCAGGATCTGTATGGACGGGTTCACGAAAGAGTACCTGCACCGGGCGCTCGTCAGCACGGATGGAAACGTGTCGCGGGCTGCCCTGAAGAGCGGCATCGGGCGCCAGTATTTTCAACTCCGTATGTCGGAACACGGAATGACCGCCGCACAATACAGGAGACGACTGTACGATGCCCACGCGGACGCGGGCGAAGAGGATTCTGGAAAACAGCCTGACTGACGCGCTTGCCCTTTAGACTGCACGTCGATATATTACTACTACCGCATCCAGACTGTGGTAAAAGAAAAGGAAGGATATGGACGCTGGCGCAACGTTGTCTTTCGGCGGCGTTATTATTGCCACGTTTCTTGCAAGTGTCGGCCTGTTTTGGAGAATCTTTGCAAGAACGGAAGACAAGCTGGATTGTCTGGACCGTCGATTATCAAGAATTAAGGGCAAAAAAGAAACTGAAGCTACCGTAACTGAGCTTATAATGAAAAAATACCTGGAGCAATAACGATGGCCACTGAGACGAAAAGTTTCGACTATTCGTTACAGGATATGGGTGACGTAACGATTGTACTATTGACAGAAATAATCCGAGCCATGGACGAGGACGCGTTCGATAAGTTCCTGAAAAATACAGAAAACACCAAGAAATGGGCGACAAGAGAAATGTCAGATGGATCGGATAGGGGTGCGAAATTCATTAGTCTTGTGGACATGGTCATCGATAAAGCAAAAAGAGGACGATCTGGCGCACTGATCTGAAATACAGTACCAACAATTAAACTGCCCGCGGATCTTTGGGACACCCCGAAGCCGTGGGCGGTTTTGTGTAAGTATGCCAGGAGAGGGCAAAGCCAGCGATGTCTTGAACCTGCCCTTACTTCCGCACTTCTACCGATGTCGCACTGCCTGGCATTTGACCTTTGTGGCACGCTCTCCCAACCATGGCTCCTGGAACCAGGATCGAGAAAAGCGCCATTGGCGTTTTCAGGGTGGAGCGGACATTCCTGTCTGCTCACGTATAGAAAACCTAAACGTTGAAATCCTGTGGCCGGACCCACCGCGACTCGCCGCCGTCTCCCGCACTGGAAGAAAGACGGCGTCTTTAATTGGATCACCGTTCGGCTCTGCGACGTCCGATGATACCCACCGGATCTCCATCGCGATTGTTCGAAGTCCAGGCAATACAGTTGTTTTATGCTTGATTCCGGGCCGGACAAGGCGTATCGTTCGCCCATATCAGGCGAAACACAATGGGCCGGTCGACTGTTGCGTGAGGTCCCGGCTCGGCGCTGATGCAGGGCGAAACGTTAAATATTCTAACGGAAGGAGTTACGGTGCCAAAGTTCAAGCCCGATGTATTGCGCGAGGTGGGTTATACGCTGTTTCGGGCGGCCGGGTGCCGCGAAGAGGACGCGCGTACGGTGGTGGACCACCTGGTGGACTCCAACCTGTTCGGGCACGACTCCCACGGCGCCATCCGATTCTACGAGTACGCGAAGGCGGTGCAGGACGGCCGGTTCAATCCGAACGCGTCTCCCGTGGTCGTAAGCGAACGTGCATGCACCGCCGTGGTGGACGGCGGCGGCGCGATGGGGCAGGTGGGGGCGACGTTCGCGACGCGTCTGGCCATGGACAAGGCCCGGCAAAGCGGCGTGGCGACCGTGGTACTGCGCAATACGAGCCACATCGGACGGGTGGGCGCGTATCCGCTGATGGTCGCGAAAGAGGGTATGATCGGACAGATCTTCGTGAACGCGGGCAGGCTGGGATATCAGATTGCGCCGTTCGGCGGCATCGACGGCCGGCTGAGTACGAATCCGATCGCCTTCGCTGCGCCGCGGCGGAACGCGGATCCCCTCCTCGTGGACATGACCACGTCGGTCGTTGCCGAGGGCAAGATCAGGCTGGCGATCAACCAGGGCGTCCAGGTGCCGGAAGGATGGCTGATCGACGGGAAGGGTGAGCCGACCACGGAGCCGAACGACTTCAAGGACGAACCACCGGGCGCCATTTTGCCGCTGGGGGGCGACGCGGGTCACAAGGGATACGGATTGAGCATCATGGTCGAACTGCTCGGCGGGGCGTTGAGCGGCCAGGGCTGTGCGGCGGGGGACCGCGAGATGATCAGCAACGGCGTCCTGATCAATGCCTACGATATCGAGCACTTTACGGACATGGATACGTTCTATGAGGAAGTGGAAGGATTGATGCGCCACGTCAAATCCAGCCGCCTCGCGCCGGGATTCAATGAAATCCTCGCCCCTGGCGAACCGGAGTTCCGCACCGCCGAGCACCGTGCAACGGAGGGTATCGAAGTGGACGACCGGACGTGGGAAACAGTCTGCGAAATCGGGGCGGAATTCGGAGTTGATTTGGCAGAGATAGGGGAGAGTTGAGTCTTGCGCTGACGATCGTCCTGCAGCCATTTTAACGAGAAGCCCGCGGTGGATACAA
>CAZKDZ010000017.1:0-5023 GCA_964551635.1 uncultured bacterium
CATCGGCTTGAACTGGCAGCCTTCCACGAACACTTCGAAGAAATCCGGTGTCGTTTCGAGTTCGACGTGTTCGATGTCTTTCACCAGCGCTTCGACGGACGCCCGTCTCTCACGCGAAAGCAGGACCTCACGGGCCCCCTGGACCGCCGCGTTTCCCGTCTTCACCACGCGCTCCTCGTCCACTGGCGCCAGAAAACCGATCTCGATCGCATTCCGGACGTTCACGTAGTTCGCGAAACCCCCCGCCAGATAGAGCGTGTCGATATCTTCCGGCCGCACTCCGAGGCGCCGCATCAGGATAAACTGCCCGCAGAAATTCGCGGCCTTGGCCTGCGCCAGATTGCTGGCGTCTTCACGGGACAGCGTGATTCCGTACTCCGGAACAACCGGAATCTCAAAGGACCTGTCCGCGAACATCCCCTTCGGCGCCATCAGATCGTGCCGCCGCAACTCCGCGAGCAGATCGATCAGCCCGGACCCGCAAATCCCCTCCGGCTCGACGTTTCCAATGGTCCCGTAATGGAACCTGCCGTCTTCCAGACGGATCGACTCGATGGCGCCTTCGTGGCCCGGCATCCCGTATCGAATCAGCCCGCCCTCGAAAGCGGGCCCGGCCGGACATGAGGCCGTGAGCAGTCCGTCGGGGCTTCGTACCACCACCTCGGTGTTGGTTCCCACGTCCACCAGCATCACCACCCCTTCCTGAGACGTCAGATCCGTCGCCAGGAGGTCGGCCGCGGTATCCGCCCCCACGTGGCTGGCAATCAGGGGCATCCCGTAGACCTTCGCCCGCGGATTGGCGCGCAGGCCCAGTCGTCTGGAACCCTCCAGCAGAGAAGTCGTCTCCCGTTCGCCCTCGAGAAAGGCGCGCTCCACGCGGGACTTGTACGGTCTCTGGCCGATGCTCTGCACGTCCAGCTTGAAGAAGATGTCCCGCATCGTGGCGTTTCCCGCCACAACGATCTCATAGATTTCCTGCCGGACGAACCCGAAGCGCCTTCCCAGATCCAGGATTTCGTGATTAATCGCGTTGACGACCGCCTTCTGCAGTTCGCCCTGAAACTCCCCGTCGTAGGTGATGCGGTGCATCACGTCGCTGCCGCCGAAGCGCTGCGGGTTCTCGAACGAACTCACGTGGACGCTCCTGCCCGTGGCCAGATCCACCAGGTCCATCACGACCGTTGTCGTACCCAGGTCAATCGCGATTCCGTACAGGTGGCCGCGATACCTGTCGACGGCGACGCCGTCATAACAAACAACGTCCCCCCGGCGCGTGACCAGGGGGTCCGGATCCAGCGGTTTTTCCAGGGTACGTGAGAGAATCCTGGGCTTGCGCCTCAACGGCGAGAACTCGATATCGGCGCCGTCGTCTTCAACCACCGCCTGGCACGCGAGTCGGTAATTCTCGCGCAGGAACGACTCCACTTCGTTCCGCGGCCGCAGTGCGTCCATCCCCCGCCCGATTTCAACCACGCACTCGTGGCAGTGTCCGGTGCGGCCGCACGAAGTGGGCACCTGCACCGCCAGTTCATCCGCATAGTCGAATACTGTCTTCCCGGCTGCCAGCGTCCTCCTCTTGCCGTCGTGAGTAATCGTACCCATGCGATCTATTCGCCGCTCCCGACAAACGCGCCCAGCTCCGTCTCCGTTTCCCACGCACCGCGGTAGTCCAGCTTGTCGTCCCCGCCGCACATCAGCAGCGCTCCGCCAGGACGGGGCCTGCGCTGATTCCTGCAGCCGAACCGGGCCGTACACTCATCGAAACGGTTCTTGTACGGGCACCGTACGGTTGAGAGTTCATCGGCATGTGCGATCATTCCGGCAAACAGATCCGTAATCCTGTCCAGCCGTTTCTGATATTCCTCTTTGTCAATCTTGTGCACGGTTAGCCCCAATTCGAAAAAAACAGCGACCGGGCGTCGTGATAAGTCCCTCCGAAACAGGGCGTAAACGTCGTCCGTAAGGGCATTTGTTCCGTTCCCGTCCAGTGACCTGATGTATCCTGATAATCCGCAGTTTAATCGCCTTGATCAACTTGCATATATTCGATTTAACGTCCACGAATAGTGACGAATCATAGTCAGGCTCACGGGTTCAGGTTGGCTTCTTCCTTCATTTCCTCGAGCAGGTCCTTGGCCAGGGACACGCACGCCATCGCGTCCTTCCCGTACCCGTCGGCGCCCATATCGTCGGCGAATTCCTGCGTGACGGGCGCTCCCCCCACCATAATCTTGACGTCTTCACGCAGATCCGCATCGATGAATGCCTCGATCGTCTTGCCCATATTGGGCATGGTTGTCGTCAGCAGCGCCGACATCCCCAGCAGCGGAGCGCCGTGTTCCTCCACGGCATCCATGAATTCGTCCTCCGACGTATCCACTCCCAGATCGTGGACGACAAAACCCGCGCCGCGAAGCATCATAATGCAGAGATTCTTGCCGATGTCGTGCAGGTCGCCTTTTACGGTTCCCATAATGACCGTGCCGATCGGCTCGATGCCGGACGCGGACAGAATGGGTTCGATATAGGTCATACCCGCCTTCATCGCCCTGGCGCAGGCCAACACTTCCGGAACGAAGATAAAATTCTCCCGGAACTTGATCCCCACGATGCCCATCCCCGCGATCAACCCGTCGTCCATCACCTCCAGCGCCCCGGTTCCGGCATCCAGGGCGGCTTTGGTCAACGCGTCCACCTCGTGATGGTCGCCGTCGATCAGGGCGGCGGCAATCGCCTGCATATCGGGACTGACTCCGGCGAATGTGGCGATCGCCCGCTCCCGCTCGTCTTCCCGCTCGAGGAACTCCTCGATTTCATCGCGGATGAATTCGTTTGCGATATCGGTGATTTCCGCCATTTCTCACCTGCCCCCTTATCCCGCCGGCGTCTCCCGGTGCCAGTCCCGGACCGCACCTGGAATCTCCTTCAGGTTTTCTATTGACGTCTGCAATGGAATGGCGCACTCCGGACCCACGAGATGAACGCCTGCGTCCAGGTTACTGAAAACCTCCTGCCTTACGGCCTCCGGCCCTTTCGAAAACAGTGTTTCCGGATTGTTGATGTTGCCCACCAGCGAGATCCGCTCCTTAACCGCTGCCATGGACTCTCCCGGCTCGTTCTTCGAGTCGTAATGGAACGCGGACATCCCGGTCTGCGCGATATACTCCATACGATCGACGGTCCGCCCGCAGATGTGCAGAATCAGCGGAATCGGGATTCGCTCCACGAACTCGATATGCAGGTCACGCAGATACCGCTTGTAGTATTCCCCGCTCACCAGGTCGCCCGTCGCGTGATCCGGCAGCGTGAGCGCATCGGCGCCCGCCTCGATCTGCGCCACCCCGAAGTCCACCGTCACTTCCTTCATCCTGTCCAGGCAGGCCTTTGTCTTGTCCGGGTCGTCCAGAGACATGAGCAGAAAGGGCTCCACGCCGAAACCGTGGTATCCCAGCGACCATGGGCCCATTGTCTTGCCGATGACGGCCACGTCGTCCCCATATTCCCTCTTCAGAATCCGGATCGCGTCCAGCACGCACTTCGTATCCTGGTGCGTGAGCAGGTCCGGTGGAATCCGAACGTCGTCCACGTCTTCCCAGATGGGCTCGCGCATCCTCACGGTGGGCCAGTTGTCCTTCTGCTCCCATTGGATCTTGCAGCCCAGTGCGGACGACTCCTGGATAATCGTGAACACCGGCATGATCGAATCGAATCCCAACTCCGTATGCCCCGTGGCGGCAAGGCGGGCCATGAGTTCAGCGTCGCGGTTCGCCTGCGGAAAGGGCGCGTCCACCAGATCCATCAACTCTACCGTCGCCACCGACGTAGGGTTGCAGACGGGCGTCCGGTCCACCGGCTCCCGATTCAGCGCCGCCAGAACACGCTCGCGGCCGGTCATCGGCCCCACTGTTCGAGTTTCCATATGCCAATACTCCTGTCTAACGTTCCCCTTATCAGTCCGTTGATAAAGTCGCTCTGCAGGCGAGGGCGAGCAACGCAGTATTTCGGCCACGAGAGCCGGCCGCAGCCCGGATGGGCTTTTTCAACGGGCTGTTATACGGAGCACCGGTACTACCGCTGCTGGCTGGGTGCGGCAAGGACGCCGCGGGCGCCCGACGCCTCCTGTTCGCGAACCGCCGCCCGGACGTTCGGGGCCCGAACCAGAAGCAGTCCCACAACAGCGTCGTGGTCGTATCCGCACGAAAACGCGACCGTATCCGGGCTTCGGGACTGCATTTCTCCAAGCTTGACCAGCCCGCCCGCGATTGCTGAAATCCTCCGCGCGGCGTCCCTTCCCTCCCCTTCGGCTTCGACGCGGTACTCGCCGCTGCCCGTACCTGATACCGTGATGTTCAATCCGGACTTCCTGTCGACGATCGTCAGCGGACGGGCCTTCAACTCGCCGCCGGACGCCAGCTTGCACGCCTCGAGAAAGACCCGCCGGCAGGCAAGTTCGTGGGCTTCTCCGCACGGAAACCGCAGCAGCCCGTCGGGTGTCTGCATCATTCCGCCCAGCACCACCATCCCGTTGGCGACGAATGCGATCCGCTGGTCGGCCCCTGCTCTTCCGCTGTACGTATGTACACGATACGCGGGAGCCCCATTGTGCTCCTGCCGGTAGAGGCCGATCGTGATATCATGAAAATGCGGATCCATGGGCACCAGTTCGATGCGGGTTCCAATATCGACGGTTCGCCCCATCGTGCCATCCTCCGGCATGTTTTCCCTTGACAGCGGGAAACCCCGTTCGTTCTTTACCTGTTATGATGATGGTCAGACCAATTTCAAATATAAGGTTAACCCAAAAAAGAATCATTGTAAAGCGAAATCTTTCGGGCAGGACGAACGGGAGACGGTAGAAGAAATGCGGGGAGACGGAAGAGGTAAGACGGTAGATGAGATCATTGCCGGGTATGTTATTCCTCGTTGCCTCCGGCACGAAATGAAACCTCGCAAGGCAGGAAATCTCTACCCTCTCCCGGCTCACGTCTTACCTGGTGGTGCGGCGGGTTGCGGTCCTCTCCCC
>CAZKDZ010000018.1:0-15349 GCA_964551635.1 uncultured bacterium
ATACACCGGGGGGCGCCCACAAGGGACGCCCCTACACCGGAATCACCCGGTCGATTTTCTCAGCACGACAGTTTGTGTCGAATCCTGGAAGACAGGAATGTGTGCCCCACCCTCACGCTCGGGTTCACCTGCACTGCGGGAAAGGATCACCCGCCGCTGCCCGATGTATCCCCGCCGCCCCCGGACGACGAGGCGTCGTCTTCGATGTATTTCGTCAGGATCACGAGGTCCGCCATGTTGATCACGCCGTCCTTGTTCAGGTCCATTCGCTTGTCGAACTCCGCGGACGCTGTGCGCAGCCCGAATTTCCGGTTGAACATCTCCGAATCTCTTGCATCGCGCCGGCCGTCCCCGTTGAAATCTCCGTGTGATGAAACGGACAAACGGAAAAGCTGTGATCCCGTACAGCCGACCGAATCTCGAGCCGTGACTAGCGGCGCGCGCCCAGAGTAGGTATTCTTGGGCACGCCCACTATGCTGCCACTTTCTTCATCAATCTCCAGCCACGATGGCGCCCATCTCATCGAATAGGAATACGGGAGCCGACCACCACTACCCGACGCGCTCATCGAGATAGTGTCGCCCACGGTCGCAGTAACATCCCTAAGTCCGCTGATCGATATATCTGGACAATAGACAATCAGATTAAATGAATGAGCCGCCGTACAAAGGTCTCGATCTTTCACTGACACCGTAGCGTTGAAGGTTCTTCCCTTCCCTTCAATTGGGATCTTGCCTGCAATCAGCCCTGTTTTATTTATCGTAACATGAAATACTGGGACTCCAGTCAACGAATATTGATATGGTGACCGACCTCCAGAGGCCACGGCTTGGATTGTAAAGAATTCCCCCACCTGTACCCTCTTCTGCTCGTCCGGCAGACCGGAGAGCGAGACGTTGCAAGGTACATTAAAGGTAAACGACCCACGGCCGGAACAACCGTTTCCATCACGCGCGGTCACGGTTACGGTGAGCCTTCGATAGTCGGCTGCCCCAACCGTGCCCGCAATGTCGCCACTTGAAGCATCGATTGAGATACCTTCGGGCAAACGGGATGTCCCATAGGTATACGGCGACCGGCCCCCTGATGCACGCGCCTGTATGGTGGTGATCGTCGTGCCGACCGTCGCCGTGACTTCTGAAGGAAGTCCTCTTACAGAAATCGACGGACAAGGGGGTGGTGGTGGAGATTTGGGTGTCGCCGATACGGTGGATGAATCCCCGTAGACGCTTCCTGCTTTCGCGCGCAACTCAAAGGTGTACTCAATCCCGTTCGTCAAGCTCGTGACCTTGTGAGTCGTGGTTGTGGCGCCGCTGCCCGATATATCGCGCCAGGACGGCTGTGAGGGCCTGGCGCCGCTGTAATGAACAAGCTGATATACGGTAATGGCGGCATCGCTGGGGTTATCCCAGGTCAGCGTCACTGCCCCGACACCGGCCGACGCCGTCAGGTTGGCAGGCGCCGCGGGCACCGGCGTGGCCGTCACCTCGGACGAGTCGCCGACGGCGTCCGTCGCCTTCGCCCGCAGCCTGAACGTAAACGCCGTACCGTTGGTCAAACCCGCAACCGTATGTCGGGTCGTACTTGCGCCGGTCCCGGCAATGTCGCTCCAGTCCTGAACCACCGTGGTCCCGTGACCGTACTTGAGCTGGTACACCGTAACGGCGGCGTCGCGCGGGTCGTCCCATTCCAGCGCCACTTCGTTCACCCCCGCCGCTGCCTGGAGATTCGCAGGGGCCGCGGGGAACGGCGTTGCCGTCGCGCTCGCCGGCGGGCCGTCGCCCGACGCGTTCTGCGCCCGCACCTGGAAGACGTATGCGGTCCCGTTCGTCAATCCCGTCACCTCATTGCGGGTCGTGCTGAAGTCGCTGCCGGCAACGTCGCTCCATTCGATCTGCGTCCAGTCCGGCGTACCTTCTTCTCCTTCCGGGGCGTAGCGGACTTGATAAACGGTAATCGTGCCGTCGTTCGGGTTGTCCCACGCCAGCGTCACGGATCCGATACCGGCCGTCGCCGTCAGGTTGGCTGGCGCCGAAGGCGGCGACACGGGCGTGGCCGTCACGCTGGCGGTGGTGCCATTGCCGTTGGCGTTGATCGCGCGCACCTCGAACGCGTGCTCGGTCCCGTTCGTCAGGCCCCGCAACGTGTGGCTGGTCGTGTTTTCATCGCTCGGATCGATATCGGTCCAGTCCGGATTCCACGTCATGCCCGTCCGGTACCGGTACTGGTAATCCGTTATCGTGGCGTCGTCCGCGTCATCCCACGACAACGTAACCCACCCGTCGCCCGCCGCCGCGCCCAGGTTGCCCGGCGCCGCGGGCACCTGCGGCGCAACGATATTGGCCCAGGCAGACCACAGACCCAGATCCGCGCCGCGCCACGCCTTCACGCGGTAGGCGTATTTCTCTCCCCCTTCCACGCTGCCGTCCACGTACTTCCTCTCTCCGGCGCCCGTCGTGGCGATCGCGTGGAACACCCCCCGCCCGTCAATTCTCGGCTGCCGACGCAGGACCTCGTAGCCGGTCACGAATTCGGCATCGACCTCGGGCGCGTCCCACGACGCGGTCACCGAACCGTCCACCACCGCGACACTGAGATTCGCAGGCGGATATCCGACAGACCTCGCGCTCACGCCTGAGGCCGCGCCGCTGCCCCCTGCGTTCTTCGCACGCACCTGGATCGTATATGACCTCCCGCTTGTCAGGCCCGTCAGCCGGTGGCTCGTTGTCGTCGCGTCGCTCGACGCGACGTCCGTCCAGCCCGGGTCCCACTCGTCACCCGTCCGGTAACGGTACTGGTACCCCGTGATGGTTGCGTCATTCGGATCGGTCCACGACAACGTCGCGTACTGGTGGCCGGACGCCGAACTCAGGTTCGAGGGCGCCAGTGGGGCAGGGGGCACGTCGATGATGGCCGTGTTCGAGGCGTCGCTCAGATGGTCCCCCCGGCGAGCCTTCACCCGGTAGACATAGGTCTCTCCCGCCTCGAAACCGTCGTCCACGTACGTCGTCTCTCGGGCGCCCGTCGTGCCGATGGCGCTGAATTCTCCGTCCGGATCGCTGTTCGGACGCCGCCGCTGGACCTGGTAGCCGGTAACCGTAGACGCGTTGGTCGTCGGCGCGCTCCAGCCAAGCGACAACTCACCGTCCTCGAGCGTAGCGACCAGGTTCGTCGGGTTCTCCGCGCCGTGCGCCGCCGCCGTAGCAAACACCAGCATGAACACGGGCAGCAGCACCCGCCATGCGAACCTCGGGCAACTCAGGCGCGCCGGGACACGTCGCGAATGATTGAACGACGACGACATATGAGAGGGGGAGTGAATCCGGGCAGGGCGCATCGTAAACCTCCGTATCCGGTCGAAAGGGTTTTGGCTCCAATCTCGGAAACCGGGAGCCGCCGCCCACGGGCTCTCCGGTATCCAGGGTGACATCTGTTGTGCCAGGTTTTTAATTTACAAATAAACCGCCGAATATACGTTGAAATGTTGATGCGTGTTGATGATTTTTTAATGAAAAATGGCGATTTCGGGAATTCTGACCCGGTAAGTCCACAGCGCTTGAACAACCTCGTCGCAAAATCAAGACGCCGGCCGTCTCCACGAAACGCCGGGATCAAGGGGATTCCTGTTCCCGTCTGCACGGATTCATGCCCCAGACCGTGCATTTTCAGGCAAACGGAACGGCATCGCCGGCGATCACGCTCGACAGGGTCAAACACAGAGGGGACGGATCGCGGTGCAACTGCGATCCGTCCCCCATTGCAAGTACATGCCGCCGGGAATCGTCCGACGTCACGTTGCGGAAATCTGAAAACGACCCTCACGAACCCTGTATGAGACCTGAAGGTTCCCGGCCGGGGAAGCGCCCTGTCCCGAAGATCCCTCACTGTTCGACAGCCGATTCATCCCGCCTCGGCGGTCGGATTCAGGCGATTGATCATTGGCACAGAACACCAGCCGCTGGGACCCGCCGGCGTCCTCGATGGGATCGTGTGACGTTCATCGCAACGGACAACGGGTGCGTTGTCGGCAACCTCTATTCCAGACGCAGCAGGGTTCCGTGAGGTCGGGTCATGGCGGGATGGATGGTGAGGGACAGCATGCCGGCTGCGGTGTCCGTTTCAATTCCGGTCCGCGCGCCGTCGTCGTGTTCGATGAAGGCGCCGCGGTGTGGTGTCCGGATCAAGAGCCGGGCGGGGTTTGTGGTTCTGACCTCGAAGGTGTCCTCCGAGGCCTGTTCGATGGAGAACAGCGAGGGAATCTGCCAGGACGCGCCGGCGTTGAAGGGGAATTCATCTACGTCGATCCGGTTGGCGGCCGCGGACCTGATGCGGTAAGCCGTCCAGCAGCCCTGATCGGGGTCCTGCACCCGCACGAAGTGATCCGCGAGTGCGCCGGGATGCGGGAGCGTTTCGCGGGTCCGGAATCCCCCGCGGTCCCGGCCGGCGATGTCACCCTCAATGGATGCCGCGTCGAGTGTGACGGACAGGTCTGGCGAGGCGAAGCGGGTCGATTCGGTCATAAAGAGCGACTGCCGGCCATCCCGGCATCGTGTGTACACGGCGGCTCGACCGGCGAAGACGACGTCGCCGAACGCGCGTTCGGTCTGATCGGGGGTATTGATGACGGTGTCGTCGCCCGCCCCGCGGCGGATGCGAAGCGCCACCGGTCCGCCGTCGTTGTCCGGAACAGAAAGCGGCTGGACGTCCAGGATGTCCGGGTCCTGCCTGAAATGGTCGATGACGGCGACAAACGTACTTCCGTTCCCGGATTCGGCTTTGCGGGCGAAGAGATAGTCGTTGCGGGCGCCGATTTCAGAATGGCTCCGCTGCCCGGGACCTTCACCCACGATAATTTCGTCCACGGGCGATACCATTCGCGCTCGCATGGTCATCCCGCTGTCGGACCAGGATACGGTCCACGGGTCTGAAGGGCTGCCCGCGCGCAGCTTTTCAATATCTTCGCCAAGCAAGCCCGGACGTTCCACCATTGGGATCGGCCGGTCCTGTGCGGGAGGAGAACTGATGCGGCCCTCCCCATGGATGGCGTAGTCGTGGACCCTGCCGCCCCGGACGCGGAAGACGTCAACCAGGTATGCGGGTCCCGCGCTCCTGTGGACCATCGCGCAAAAGCGGCTGTACGTTTCGGCCTGTTCGTACGCCCTGCAGTCCGCTTCGATTGTCTTCGTGGCGGGCGACGCGGCCAGCAGGCGCAGGTTTCCGGGAGGCCTTCGGTCCCGCGGGAGCTGGTTTTCCTCGTCCAGAACCACCAGGTTGTGCTTGAGCGTACTCCGGATGCTTGCGTTGAGCGGATGGTCGCCAATGTATCCCAGATCGGAAAGAACCTCCACCCCTTCCACGTTCATGGCGATGTTCAGGGCGTCCGGATGGTCGTGGCCCTCCGGCTGGTAGAAGTTCATCAGGAAGGTGGCCGCTCCGGTGAGATCGGTCCGGAACATGGCATCGTATCCGGTATCGAAGATGGCCAGGAGCCAGCCGGGGAAGAACCGGTCCCGCACGGGAGGCGGCGGCGCGGGTTCGAGGTTCGCGGGCCTGTTGAAGAATGCAAACGCGTCCCCCGTATCCAGTCGCACGAAGGGGGCGAAATCGTTGCCCATACGCACGAGACCCACGTTGTGAATCCATGCTGGATGGGGCCAGTCAGGCTTCCCCTCGCGCGCGTCGGCGGTATGGGGCAGGCGGCCGTCGGGCAGCGTCATCAGCGTCCGCGCACGGAGGACGGTGTGGTACGGGCCGCCCGGCTCGTAGAGGTTGAGGTTGTCGTAGCGGTCTTTGCCGCCGTACGATGGCGGATCGGAATATCCGTGGGCCAATTCTGGCAGATTTCGCACATTGGCCACCGCGTAGAGGTAATAGCTGGAGCCCTCGGCGGTGCTGCCGTCGAATTTGAAGAACCCCTTCAGGTACGGCTCAAATCCCTCGACACCGCGGTGTACGTAGTCCGGGACTCCCAGGAAGCGTCCGAGAGCGACTTCGCCCTCTCGGCAGCCCGCGACCTTGTTGTTGATGCCCTCCCAATGCGTGAACGTGAAGAGACCCTCCACAAGGAGGTCTTTGACGATGCGGTCGCGTTCCCGCTCGGTCAAAAAGAGGTGTCCGCGGCCGTCCTTCTCCTCCCAGAGCAGGTCCAGCGCCTCGGCCAGCATGCAGATGTAATGCGCCTCGGACTGAACGCCGCCGCCCGACAGGCGCCCGCAACCCCAGAACGTCTGTATGAGTTTTCCGCTTTTCATGGGAGAGCGGGCGTTCTGGTCCGGACACGGGTTCACTTCGTACCGGCCGATTCCCCTGTCCTGCGCCATGAGTTCGCAGGCGTAGAGCGGATCGCAGTCCATGTAGGTATTCCAGTAGTCGCGGAAGAGATAGTTGGGGTATACGGCGGCAAAGCGATTCAGGATGGCCGCCGCGGCACGGGCGTAGCGGTCTTCGCCCTCCATGCGATACAGGATGGCCAGATTTCGCGCGACCGCGGGCATGCGGTGGGCTTTCTGCTGCCGGATGGCGCCGCTGTACGAGGAATGGACCCGCCGTCCTGCCCAGCTGAAAGCGTTTCGGCCGGTGGTGAATTCCGCATCGTCCCTTTCTTCCGGACGAATGTAATAGGCGAGGGTCTGGCCCGAACGCGGCAGTTCAAGGCGCCCTTCCTCGGGATGGGCCTCGTCGGTCATGATGGCGCCGCAGTGGAAACAGACCAGTTTGTCGGGGTCGCGGTCGATCCATCGCATGTTGTACGTGTTGTCCGCGGCGCAGACCGGGCAGAATGTCCCGTAAATCTGCGCGGGGGTCAGATCCGGGACCATCCGCGCGATCCAGGCATCGGAGCGATCCGTATAGTATGCCCCCAGATTCAGCAGTTCCTCGTAATGCGTTTTCGCCCAATCGTGACGGCGTAGATTCCCGCGGGCGATATCGAGATTGTCGTCCTTTACCGTCAGGCACGGGTGTTCGACCTCGCCGGCGCTCCGACACCAGATCTCCTTCTTTTCTTCGAGTCGCCCCCTGCACTCCCGCTCTTCGCTGCTGTTCCAGGCCGGCATGGGACCTCCCTTTAACCAGGTTTCGTCGCGTTGCCGCGTTGCGGCATATGCGGAATTGAGGTTGATTCCAGGGTTCGAATTGACGGAAATCCGGGTCGGCATGGATGCCCGGATGAATCCTGAATGCAGCCTCCTGACCGGTCGGAAATTCCAAAATGAAAAGGATTTCCACGCCTGTCAAGGAGAAAGGACGATTTGCACCGATTCGGACCCACTGACCTCGACCGGCCCGATATCAAACCGATCATCGCGAATTGAGGAGTCGTATCTTATTGAAAACAATTAATATGTACAGATTGATCCGGGCGAAGCGCACAACCTGGAGCGATGCTTGGGCTCTCCCTCTCAGGAAACGAAAACACGTGCGCAAAAATGATTCAAAAAAGGTTGACAATTGAATAAAAAAGAATTATTATGCATCAAGAGAAGGATGAAGTTTCTGTCTCCTTTGCAGTCCTGAAGTGTGTCTGGCAAGGATCAGAAGTTCCGGTCCTTGCCGTTTTTGGTTTTTTGTCGGTTTCTAACGTTGAAAGGTGGTGAAGCACTGTGCCAGAAGGTCGAGTGAAGTGGTTCAACGACGCCAAAGGTTACGGCTTTATTGAGAGGGATGAAGGCGAGGATGTCTTTGTGCATTTTTCGGCTATTCAGGGTGAGGGATTCAAGTCGTTGACGGAAGGTGAAGTGGTTTCCTTTGAAGTCGTGCAGGGGCCCAAGGGCTACCAGGCCGCGGACGTCGTTAAGCTGGGGCAGGCCTGACCCTTAGCAGCCCGTTGAAAAAGCCCATCCGGGCTACGGCCGGTCCTTGCGGTCGAAATACTGCGTTGCGCGCCCTCGCCGAATCGCGGATGGGACTCGGTTGCGCGCCTTGTCTTCGACCACAATGCCTCGGCCTCGCCTGCAGAGCGACTTTCTCAACGGACTGGCAGCCGCGGTACGTTTTTCCCTGTAAATCCTCAATAGATCCATCCGGAGGGCGTCGGTTCATGAATCGGCGCCTTTTTTTAAAACCGCAAACAGAGTCGCGCGCTATGGAAAACCACTTCGACGTGATCGTAATCGGCAGCGGACCGGGTGGTGAGGGGGCGGCGATGAAGGCGACCAAGGAGGGGAAGCGGGTCGCCATGGTGGATGACCGGGCCTCGGTGGGCGGAAGCTGCACCCATCAGACCACAATTCCAAGCAAAGCGCTGCGGCACGCCATCCAGAACCTCGTCGATTCGGGCCGGTACGGCGACTCCCGGTTTCCCGATCTTCTGCGTGCGGCCGGGGGCGTGATTCGCCGGCAGGTCGACCTGCGGGAGGGATTCTACGCCAGGAATTTCGTGGAGGTGATCCACGGCCGCGCCGCGTTCGAGGACACCCACGGGATTCAGGTCCGGATGCAGAACGGAGGTGTGCGGAGCTATCGCGCAGACGGATTCGTCATCGCCACCGGCGCCAGGCCGTATCACCCGCCGGACGTGGATTTTTCGCATCCCCGAATTGTGGACAGCGATTCAATTCTGGAGTTGAAGGACCATCCGAGGTCCGTCACGATTTACGGTGCGGGGATCGTCGGATGCGAATATGCGTCCATTTTCAGAGGATTGCAGATCAAGGTGAATCTGATCAACAGTCTGGACCGCCTCCTGGCGTTCCTCGATGACGAGATTGTGGACGCGCTGAGCTATCACCTGCGCGAACAGGGGGTGCTGATCAGGCATAACGAGGAATACGAGAGCGTGGAGGCCGGCGAACACGGCGTACGCCTCCATCTCAAGTCCCAGAAGGAGATTCTCAGCGACTGTCTGTTCTGGGCGCAGGGGCGGACCGGGAATTCGGACGGGATGGGACTCGAAGAGATCGGCGTTCAGACGGACCACAGAGGCGTCGTCGCCGTAAACGACTGCTACCAGACGGCGCAGAGCCACATCTACGCGGTAGGCGACGTCGTGGGATATCCCAACCTGGCCAGCGCGGCCTACGACCAGGGGCGTTTTGCGGCCACCCATCTGATATTCGGTGAGTGCGAGGCCCACCTCGTCAAGGACATCCCCACGGGGATCTACACGCTGCCCGAAATCAGTTCGGTGGGGTTGACGGAGCGCGAGTTGACCTCCAACAGGATACCCTACGAGGTTGGCCACGCGTCTTTCAGACACCTCGCGCGGGCGCAGATTACGGGCAGGACCACGGGGATGCTGAAGATCCTGTTTCATCGGGAGACGCTGGAGATTCTGGGTATCCATTGTTTCGGGTCCGAGGCATCCGAAATCGTCCACATCGGCCAGGCGATTATGGCGCAGAAGGGCGGCGGCAATACCCTGATGTACTTCATCAACACCACGTTCAACTATCCGACGATGGCCGAAGCCTACCGGGTGGCGGCGCTCAACGGTCTGAACCGGGTTCGGTGACGTTCAGTTACGGAAGTTGGTTGCTTATATTCGGTCGGACAGCAGTTGCAAACACGGCTGTCAGTCATCAGTTGTAAGGTCGAAACTGAAACCCAATCAGTTCACGTATACGGTTTGACATTTCACACCGCCTTCTCGCTTACGGCGGGGAAAGGTCAATAAAAGGTCGATACGGAATTCAGAACCCCTTTTCCCCAAATTCCCTGCCTACGGCGTGTTCCTTTTGAAGCGACCAAAAGGAACCAAAAGTCGCCGCTGGGCGCGGGGCCTGCCACATGCATGGCGCGAATACACTCTCAGGATTCACCTGATCCACCGGCCTGCCATCCCCGGAGGATAACGTAAATCCGAGCGGGATGGAACAACGCGCCCTGCTCTGGAAGTGCTCGCGAGAGGCTTCGCGCTCGATGACCAAACACCTGTCTGATGGCGAGCCGTCAGCTGACCGGTCCTGATTGACGATGGAAACGAATGATTGTGCCGATGCGTGCGAATGCGGATTCAACCGCCGTGAATCTGGATGTTATCTATATGGACAACCATCTGTTGGTTGTCCGGAAACCCGCGGGGATGCTTGTCCAGGGAGACCGCACGGGCGACCGGTCGCTTCTGGAAACCGGCAAGGCATACGTGAAGGCGGCGTTCGACAAGCCGGGCGATGCGTTTCTGGGGCTGGTGCATCGGCTGGACCGGCCTACGTCCGGCGTCATGGTTTTTGCCCGGACGTCCAAGTCAGCGGCCAGACTGTCGGAACAGTTCCGCGCTCACAGAATCGGGAAGGTATACTGGGCGCTCGTGGAAGGGAAGACGCCCCGGGAAGGCACGATGGCCGACAAGCTGCTGCGGGCGGGACCTTCCAGTACGGTCTCCGACAAGGGCCGGGAGGCGGTGCTCGCATTCCGGCGATTGCGGTTCGAGCGGGGGATCTCGTGGGTGGAGGTCAGGCCGAAAACGGGGCGGCATCATCAGATCCGGGTACAGTTCGCGCACCGGGGGCATCCCGTTCTGGGCGATCTGCGGTACGGAGCGAGAATCGGTTTTCCGGAAAAGAGCCTCGCACTCCACGCGAGGTCCCTCACGCTGTCGCATCCCACCCGCAGGGAGGAGATGACGTTCGAGGCGGCGCCGGAAGCGTTCTGGCCGACGAGATTCAGGTAACCCAGGCCCGCGTAACAATAGCCACAAGAAGCGCAAAAGGCGCAAAGCCTTTTAAACAGTGCAAAAGGACCGTAAATTGACCGCGGGCTATGCGGGCATTGAGAACGCGACAAGGCCACTGCCGTCCAGGACAGAGGTCGATTGTGGAGAGGTGTGAATCAACTCGTTGAAAGGAGATTGTTCGTGAACCGGAACGAGCAGCAACTGAGCGATATTCAGGTCGATCGGACCAACCTGTACCGTGAGGAAAACTATACGGACCTGAAGGTGGCGTCCATTCGTCGACTGGCGCCGGTCAATCCCGATGGATCGCCCGACGGGACCCGTCGTCAGAAGTTTATCGGACAGACCCATTTGATGTCCCAGGTCGGCCCGCTCCCCGTGCAATGTGAGATTGAGGCCGCAGACCTGGAAGAGGCGCTCGGGAAGTTTCCGCAGGCCATTGCAAAGGCCGTTGAGGAAATGATGGAGGACGCCAAGGAGAGGCGGCGCCAGGAATCCTCCCGGATTGTGGTTCCGGGCGCGGGCGGGCTGCCGGGTACGCCGCCGCCGGGCGGGACCATAAACCTCAGTTGAATGACCCGCTTCCGGCAAAGGGTATCGTGAGCCCCTCTTTTCGTGCTTCGAACAGGGCGCATCGGAATGCGCCCTGTTCTTTAGAAGCTGTTTTAAAATTACCGGTGAGTTCCCGAGCGCGAGCGAAAAAGTGGCGGTCAAGGCGGGAAAATCCGCCCATATTTGTCTATACGGGTGGGTTTGACCAACGCCGACCGGCGCTTTTGCAGCCGCGCGAAGACCGCTGGGAATTTTAAGACAGCTTCTTACGTCAGCAGAGGGCTCATGGCCTCTTTGAGTTCGGCCATTTCGGGTCCCGTAAGGGGCTTAACGGGTTTGCGGCATGGGCCCACGGGTCTTCCGGAGAGATTCGTGGCGGCCTTTACGGACGCGTTGTAAACGTGATTCCAGAAAAAGCGGTTGGAGGGAAACATGCGGCGCCAGAGGTCCCTTGCCTCGGAAAGCTGCCCGCCGGCCACCAGATTGTAGAGATCGACGGCTTCTTCGGGCATGGCGTTGACCGCTCCCCAAACGCAGCCGGGACATCCCGCAACCAGGCTGAAGAAGGCGATGGGGTCACCGCCGTTGAAGACCTCCGCGTCGATGGCCAGCAGTTCCTGAATTCTCAGAATATCCGCCATACTGTCCTTGATGTACTGGATGTTCTCCACTTCCATGAGCCGCTTGAAGAACGCGGGCGTGATATCGATTCCGGTGTGGACGGGGATGTTGTAGACCATGATGGGCGTACTGACGGCGTCGGAGATTTCCGCGTAGTGGTTGTACACGCCTTCCATGTCAGGACCTTCGAAGTACGGCGGCAGCACGAGCAGGCAGTCCGCGCCCGCGCCCTCGGCGTGCCGGGCGTATTCGATCGTCTCCGACGTGCTCACCGCGGAAGCCATGGCGACGAAGTCGGCCCTGCCGTCGATGTGTCCGGCAGCCAGTTCGGCAAGCCGCCTGCGTTCCTCCGGTCGCAGACAGGCGAACTCGCCCGTACCGCCGTTGATGAGGATGCTGTGGACGCCCGCTTCCAGCATGGAGTCGATATGATTCCTCAGCGCGGATTCGTCAATCCGTTCGCCGTCATCCGTAAACGGGGTGCACAAAGCCGCGCAGATGCCCCTGAGTTTTTTCATGGCGGTCTCCTGGTTCACTTCACCCGGTCGCCGGACGGCGACCGCGCTCCCGGCCCATGACGTGTGGCAGGATGTACGTCCCGCGAAGGTACGGCGAAAGTCGAATTCATACAAGAACACAATGAAAAGGCTGAAGTGCGGGGAGGATCGGCGGTTTAGATGGGTCTTGACACTGGCAGGGGAAAAATCAATATTGGCGGGATTCGGGAACGGGCAGGCGCGCGTCCGTTGCGCGCCGGGCAGAGGCTCGCATTGAAGGTTATTCGGAGGAGGTTGACATGTCGCAGGTGAGGGAAGTTGGCATTCCGGTTCGCGCGGTGAATCGCGCGGCATTGTACGCGGGACGAAACGGCGCCGGCGAGCCGTGTCTGTATGCGACCATGTCGCAGCAGGCGGCGAATCTCTTTGTGTTGCAGATCGATCCGAAGACGGGCAGGCTGCGTCAACTCTGGGCGGACGTCCCCGAATCCAACTATACCACGGCCGTGTATCAGGCGCGGAACGGACGCCTCTATATCGGGGCGGCCCACTCGGGGCAACTCTACTGTTTCGATCCGGAGCAGGACGATCTGGTGAATTTCGGAACCATAAACGGCAAGGCGGCGATTTTTCCATGCAGCATCGACGAGGATTCACAGGGAATAATCTGGATTTCCAGCTACGGCACGGCGGACCTGACGAGCTTCAATCCGGAAACCGGTGAGTTTACCCGGTACGGACGGCTGGATGAAGTCGATATGTACGCCTACTGTTACGTGAATACAGACGATACGATCGCGTCGATGATCATGCAGACCCGGCCGCACGTGGTCGTCCTGGATCCGAAGACCGGTGAAAAAAGGACGGTGGGGCCTGTGGTGACGCGCGGCGACGGAACGCTGACGCTGCACCGGGGGGCGGACGGCAACCTCTATATCGAATCGAGCGAAGGGAATTACCGCGTGGAGGGCATGAACGCCGTTCCCGTGGAAGAAACCGTTCCCGCAAAAGCTGCGGCGCCCACTCTGCCGGACGGCAGTACCTTCCGGTTCGTGGACGCGGTGGAGCAGACGTGCCGTATTCTGGAGGTGACCGGCCCTGACGGTACGGCGCAGACTTTCAACATCGAATTCGAAGCCGCCGGAACGGATATCTTCTGCCTGCACGGCGGTCCCGACGGGTGTGTGTACGGTTCCAGCGTATTGCCGGAGCGGCTGTTCCGCTACGACCCCGGAAACGATGACCTGGCGGACCTGGGCATCTGCTCGACCGCCACCGGCGAGGCGTATTCGATGGCGAACCTGGACGGTAAAATCTACATCTCGTCATACCCGGGCGCCAGAATATCCGTTTACGATCCCTCTCGCCCGTACCGATTCGGAGAGGACCGCGGCAGCAATCCCTGGGACATCGGGCGGGTGGACAACATCTCCTACCGGCCGCGTTCCACGCTGGGAGGTCCCGGCGGAAAGGTCTGGCTGGCGTCCGTCCCGGACTACGGAAGGTGGGGCGGGCCGCTCTCATACTACGACCCGCGAACGGAAGAAAAAAAGGCGTTCTATCGCATCGTGGGAGACGGGAGTTGCTATACGCTGGCTCATCTGGAGGCGGAATCGCTGATCGCCGTCGGCACGACCGTCAGCGCCGGCAGCGGGACCCAGCCCCGTGTCGACGAGGCCGTGCTGTTCCTCTTCGACTACGAGAACGAAGAGAAAGTCTGGGAAGGCGCGCCAGACCCGCCTGTGAGGGTATTCAGTGCGCTCTGTGCCGTACCTGATGGACGGCTTATCGGGACGTTCAGCGGCGATGAACGGGGATCCGAGATATTCGTGTTCGACCCCGCGGCGCGTGTGTTTGCGGACCGGATCGCGGCGCCGGAGGGTGGGCCGGTGGACAACGGGCTGCATCTGGGGCCGGACGGAATGCTCTATGGCGTAACCCATACCCTCGTCTATCGGCTCGATCCCGGCACCCTGACATTGGACACAATCGTGGAATTCGACGAGAAGCTGACCGGCCACGCGGCGGCCGGCCCGATCCTGGGGAAAGACCTGTATATCTCTTCGGGACACCGGCTCCTGGCGGCGGAGATCTTGTAGCGCAGCACGAGAACACACCGCCCCGATTTGTCGCAGGCCGAGCGTGTTTTTGGGCGTATTGCGGAGCTCAATGGAGGTCGTTGTGTCGGGAAAAGTCGAAAAGACCGATGAGGAGTGGCGGGAGATGCTCTCGCCGGAACAATATCACGTAACGAGAAGGGGCGGCACCGAGCGGGCGTTTACGGGCGAGTACCACGACTTCAAGGGGCAGGGGACCTATCTTTGCGTGTGCTGCGGAAACGAGCTTTTTCAATCCGACACCAAGTACGATTCCTGCACCGGCTGGCCGAGTTTCTGGGCGCCGACGGATAGCGCAAACGTGGAAACGGAAGCCGACCACGCCTACGGGATGGTGCGAACGGAAGTGAAATGCAGCAGGTGCGACGCCCATCTCGGACACGTGTTCGAGGATGGACCCCGGCCCACCGGGCTGCGCTACTGCATGAACTCCGCGGCACTGAATTTCGTGGAGAAGGACGAGGATGAAGAGAATTGAACGCCAATCCGGGGGAGGACGTCGAGTCACCCGCCCGGTTGCAGCGGACATATGGGTTTAATACCGTAAGAAATCACCGTCGGAGGACGCATCAATGAGCTTGAATTTCGGCATCCGGGAAATCGATTCGCAGCCAATCGTGGGCATCCGCGCCACAACCACGATGGAAGAGATCAAACAGGTCATCGGCGCGCTTTTCGGCGAGGTCATGGAATATCTCGCCGGGAACGGACTCGCCCCGGCGGGGATGCCGTTCACTATCTATCACGAGATGGACGCTGAACGGCTGGTAATGGAATGCGGAATGCCGGTTGCCTCGCCCGTTGAGGGGACCGAACGCGTCCGGCCGGGTGAACTGCCCGCCGGGAAGGTCGCGACCGTAACCCACATGGGTCCGTACGAGCAATTGGGGCAGACCTGGTCGGCGCTGATGAAATGGATGGAAGAAGAGGGCCTGCAGGCGGCCTGCGC
>CAZKDZ010000019.1:0-6130 GCA_964551635.1 uncultured bacterium
CTCGTACGCGATGCCTTCCTGCTACTTCTGTACGTTTCGTGACTCTATCATGACGATTTATCACTGTGCGGACAACTACGTGCCCGGTCTCCTCAAGTACGCCGAAATGCCGGATGTGATGGGGCCCTTCGCTCCCGGGCCGGTCGTACTCGTCGCGGGGAAGGACGACGGTATTTTTCCGATCGGAGGCGTCCGCAAAGCCTTTCGCCACCTCAAGGAAATCTATACCGCCGCCGGCGCCTCGCAACGCTGCCACCTGGTTGTCGGCAACGGAGGCCACCGGTTCTACGCCGAGGATGCCTGGCCGCTAATGCTCGGGGAAATCGCGAAAGACGCCTGACATGAAATAGTAGGAGGCGCGGATCCCGCCGCGCCCCAACAGTCAACGAGGACATTATGCCAACAAGATATTGGCTGATGAAGTGCGAATTCAGCGAATGCAGCTTCGACGACCTGAAGAACAACCGACCGAACAGCACCGGCAAATGGCGCGGCGTTCGCAACTACCAGGCCCGGAACTTTATCCGGGACGACATGCAAACGGGCGACGTCGTCCTCTTCTACCAGTCAAACTGTGACGAACCCGGAATTGCGGGGCTGGCGGAAATCGTGCGCGCGGCCTACCCCGATCCCTCGGCCTTCGACCCGGAAAGCAGCTACTACGATGCCAAATCGACGCCCGACGATCCCCGCTGGTTCTCCGTAGACGTCAAATGGCAAAAGGCCTTCAAGACGTATGTTCATCTTAAAGACCTCAAGGCCAATCCCGCATTGAAAGAAATGCTGGTTGTTCGGAGGGGCCAGCGCCTGTCCATCCAGCCTGTCAAGAAAAGGGAATTTGAAGTCGTCAGCGAAATGGGAGGAGTCTGAAATCATCCCGCGCCCCGGTACGATTTCGTGCCGCGCAGCCGACGCACAGGTCTCCCGATTCTGCTACGGGGCCTCCGGAATTTCCACCGGCAGGTCCAGCCGGTCGCCCCATTCCTTCCACGACCCGATATAATTGCGCACGTTTCGATATCCGATCAGGCGCAACGCCAGGTACGAATGGGAGGAACGGTACCCGCCCTGTCAGTAACACGCCACCGTCTGCTCCGGCGTCACGCCCGCACGCTCGTACATCTCCCGCAACACCCCCGCCGGCTTGAACGCACCCGACGCGTCCAGATTGTTCAGATACTCGACGTGTACGGCTTCGGGAATGGCGCCGCCCCGCGCGGAACGCGCCACCCGGCCGGTATACTCGTCGTCGCTTCGCGTATCCAGCGGCACGAAATCCGCCTTCCCGAGTGAGTCCCGAATCTCTTCGAAACCGATGTGGCGTTCCGTGTCGGGCGCCATTTCGAACGTGGCCGGGTCCGGGATCCGGACTTCGGTCGTGATCTCGAATCCCGCCGCCGCCCAGGCCTGAAGACCCCCGTCCAGAACGTGCACGTCGCGGTGGCCCAGATATTCACAAATCCAGAAACCTCGGGCAGCGCGCATCCCGGAGTCGCTTTCGTAAAACACCACCGTCCCATCGGAGCTGATCCCTCGGCTTCCCAACAGGTAGGCCAGTGTCCACATAAACGCTTCAAACGCCTCGCGTCCGGTGTTGTTCAGGCTGATTCCGTAGAGGTCCAGGTGGAGCGCCCCGGGAATGTGTCCGGAAACGTACTCGTGCGTGGGGCGGACGTCCACAATGCATATTGATGCGTCCTGGAGGCGAACATGCAACTGCGCGGGCGTCATCAACAGATCGGGATTCGCATATCCCTTGCCTTCCATCAATGTTCCTCCTGACTGTAATAGTCCCTGACGTCCATACATCGTCCGCCCTGCCTGGCCGAATCCCACCCTGCCAGGATCGGCGCCAGTGAAAAAAGGCCATCGTGATAGTCGTTCAGTATTCCTCCGCGATGCCCCGTACGCACCGCCTCAACGAAGATCCGATCCTGCTCGAACCAGGGATCGAACTCCCCGCCCTGATAGACCGTCTCACCGTTCAAATCGATCCTGTCGTAACTGTAGATCTCCAGTCGTCCTCCTTCGAAGAAAAACGTGAACCACGGCTGCGGCGTACCGGACGGGTCCGCACGTACGAACGTCATCGTCATCGTCGCGCCGCTGTCCAACAGAAAATGGAAAGAGGACGAGAGCGGATCGCTGAAGACATCGGACCGCTCGCAATAGAACGCCTGGACCTTATCGACTTCCAATCCGGTCGTAAACCGGGTGTAGTCCAGGGCGTGCACACCCCAGTCGAGCGCCGGCCCCCCGGACTGGTCCATCCGGTTCCACCAGGAAGCCTGTTCCATCCCCTCTAAACGCGGCGGCGGACCGCCCACGGATCGAAACACGACGTGCACGATACGCTTCGTCGAGAGAATCCGACGCGCCTCCGCGAAGAGCGGTCGATACCGTTCTCGAAAACAGACCGTACTCAACACGCCCGCACTCCGGACCGCCCGGTCAATCTGGAGGGCCACCGCCATCCGAAGCGCCTGCGGCTTTTCGCTGAACAGATGAATGCCGCGTTCCACGGCTCTGATTTCAACGTCCGTGCGGGCAAAGGCCGGCACGATGGAAAAGAGCACGTCGAATCGCTCCATCTCCACCATTACGCGTCCATCGGAATAGACAGCCGGAATGTCAAAACGATCCGCCGTGCGACGCAGGGCCGCGGCATCCACGTCGCAGGCCGCAACGACGTCCACGCCCAGCTTTTTCAGGTTCGGAATGTGGGTCTGGTTCGCCCAGGACCCGGTACCGTAAATCGCCGCGCGGACCGCGCGTCCCGACACGCCATCCGAATCGGGCGGACGGTCGAATTTTTCCGGGTTTCTCTTCACCGGCTCAAGCCTTCGCCAGGGACTCCGCTGTCTGCACGATGGTTTCTTCCTCCCCCTTGAACCTGGCCGGTTCGCCGTAATAGGGGTATGCGTTCGGTTCGTACCCCCCTTCCTCGTATTGCCGGTCGGTACAGAGGTACCCGATTTCGTCGTTTGCATATCCCACCGGCCACACGTCATCCGCGTCCGCCAGACCTCGCAATCGTTTCTCGATTGCGTGGCCGATCTCCTGCACCGGCTCGCCCGGAATGGTGACACACGTCAGAGGGCCTACCGCCATCAACTGCATTTCCGTTGCGCGGCTGTCGGGAATGCCGCCGCTTTCGATCATTTCAAGAACGCCGCTGGCCCACGGCCCGGTCAGCAGGCGGCCTCTTGCGCTCTCGTCAGCCGCCTTCTCCCTGAGATCCCCAATGGGATCGTGTTCGCCGAACGAGATTCGCACGTCGGCACGGCGCGCCGTCAGCTGCGAGGACCGCCGGCTCTTCAGACTCCGCGCGACCCGCACCACCTCCCGGCCCAGTTCTTCGCCGCAGGCATCCAGCTCAGCCTTGCTGGCGGATTTGAACCCACCCGTTTCCGGGTTGATTACAGCGGGGCGGATATTCCCGAAGCACCCTGCCAGAAACAGTGCCTTACACCCCATCGCATCTTCTATCACCCGGCGGGCGATACCCGCGTAGTCCGGGGAGATATAGCCCTCGGACCCACTCTTGGTGGTGGTATGGCATGAATAGTGGAACAGTACCGCCTGTGGAGCCCCGTCCTCCGCTTCGACCAGAAGCACGCGGGTGCGACGGTCCACGATTCCGCCGAAATTCAGCGTCATGCCGGACGTACCGGGCAGCGGCCTTCGGCAAATATTGAAATGCGCCGATCCACAGCCCAACCCCATTCGTACCGGCTTGAGATCCGCCGCCGCGCGGACGATACTCGCCGCGGTTTCTCTTTCGATCGTTTCCATCCACCCATCCGGCGGTTCCATTCCCAGAGCGGGAAGCGTTGCCGGGGCTGAATGCGTGTGGCTGCACGCCACCATTACGTGATCCCCCGGGATGCCGCACGCCGCCTCCACACGTGCCCGGATCCGGTCGGTTGTTTCTTTCCTCACGCCGATCACATCCAGGGTGGCGATCGCCGTCCTCACGTCCGCCTCTTCGAACACGATTGCGCGGACTTCCAGCGGGTACATCACTGAATGGGAGGGATTCGTACTCCAGTGACCCTGCAGCACGGGACCCGGTTCCGGTGTTATATCCGCCATCGCTGCGCCGCTCTTCATGTCTTTCTCCTTTGACGTGTCGGGAAGACGAGGTTCAGGGTCGGCACCCCTATAGTTGCCGCGAAATTCGTACCCGCCCACCCCGAATCGTAACGACCGCCTGGTTCTCCAGGGCGGCACGATGTTTCTCAATCGTCTATGACATTAAGGCGATCCGCTGTTCTACCGGAACATCCGGAAGACGCACCAACCCCGCGTGCCTCGCCCGTCTGACGTAAATGAGCTCTCCGAAGTCTGTATCGATCGTCACCAGGATTCGACCAGCAGCATCGGCTTGTTTCAGCAGTTCCCAGTCACCGGGGTCGTGTCCAAGCTCACGGGACTCAACCACATCATGTCCCTGATCTCTCAGCCAAACCGAGAGACCGCGACCAGCGCACCTATCCACAAGGAATTTCACGAATCCGCGACCGCAATGGCGTCAAGTGAATCTCTAGCGATGCAGGCGTGCGCATAAGCGGCACAAGCTCGAATGTCATCCGGTTCCAATTCGGGGTAATCCTCCAGGATGGCATCAGTCGACACGCCTTTTGCCAGCAGGCTAAGTACAATCTCGACCGAGATTCTCATATCGCGAATAATTGGCTTTCCGCCAAAAACGTCAGGACGAGCCGTAATTCGGCTCAGCAGTTCAGTATTGCTGGTCATGTCACCTCCGATGTTTGACCGGAAAAGCGGCCTGCGCCCATCGCTTCGGAATATAACATACACATAGATAGAATAAAAGTCCACGCGGCCATGAATCTTCCTGTCCAAGCCTCGCTCAAACTCATAAAAAAGCCGGCCTGCCCAACTCCTGACAGGCCCGCGCCACATTTGTCTCCGGGGAGGTTCAGCTGGTATGCTTCTGCTCGACCCGTTTTTCCATCCACTCGTAGATCACCGGCAGCAGGACCAGGGTCAACAGAGTCGAGGTGATGAGACCGCCAACCACTACCGAGGCGAGCGGCCGCTGGGTCTCCGCGCCCACACCCGAAGACAGCAACATCGGCATCAGACCCAGGATGGACGTACTCGCGGTCATCAGGACGGGTCGCAGGCGAAGCGCGGCGCCCTGCCGCACCGCTTCTTCGACGGAATGTCCCTTCTCTCTGAGTTCGTTGATGAAGCTGACAAGAACGATGCCGTTCAGCATCGCCACGCCGAAAACGGCGATGAATCCGATGGCCGAGGGCACCGATACGTACTGTCCGCTGATGAAGAGCGCGACCAGTCCCCCGATCGTGGCAAACGGCACGTTTGCGATGATCAACGTGGCATATTTTACCGAGTTAAAGGCAGTGTACAGCAGTACGAAAATGAAGAAGATCGTGAGCGGGACGATAACCGACAATCGCGCCAGCGCGCGCTGCTGGTTCTCGAATGCGCCACCCCATTCGATCCAGTAACCCGGCGGCAGGTCGACGTGTCTTTCAATGGCCGCGTTCGCATCCCGTACGAAACCGTCGACATCGCGGCCCCGAACGTCCATCTGAATAACCGCATAGCGGTACAGCTGCTCCCGCCGCACGAACGAATATCCCTGCGCCACGCTCACGTCGGTGACTTCCGAGAGGGGAATGATGGCGCCGGTGGGCGTTTTGAGCGGGATGCGCTCGATCGCCTGCACGGAGGACTTGGACGCGTCTTCCAGGCGTGCGGTAATGTCGAACCGGCGGACGCCGTCGATCAGGGTAGACACCGGTTCGTTGCCGATACCCGTCCGCACAACCGACAACACATCGTCGGCGTTCAGACCGAAGCGCGCAAGGCGGTCTCTCCGGACCTGGATGCGGATCTGCGGCTTGCCGACATTGGCCTCGAGCGACAGGTCGGCCACGCCGCCGACAGAGGCAATGACATCCTTGACCCGGGAACTCAACCGGTCGAGTTCCGACAGGTCCTCACCGTAGATCTTTGCTGCAAGCGTCGCGCGAACGCCGGATATGAGCTCTTCCACCCGCATCTGGATCGGCTGCGTAAACGCCACGACGGCCGTGGGTACCACGAGTTCCAGTTTCTCCCGCATCGCTACGGC